>JADFMZ010000011.1 GCA_022563615.1 Planctomycetota bacterium | reverse complement strand
TCTTTCGCATCCATGCCGTAAGTCCTCCAATAACAAGCACTTGGAAGACTTCATCGGCTCAACTCACAGCCTCGCTTGAGCCTATCCGGCGCTGTAGTATTAGGCTGCGCCTCCTTCGAGAAGACGCAGACGCAGCAGATTCAAAGCCGCTTTGCAACTCCGATCCCGTACCTGGTCGCGGCTCAAGTGTTCGCCGAACAGGAACCGCTTGACCTGAACCCCGGTGGAATCCACTAGACCGATATAAACCAGCCCGACCGGTTTTTCGGGCGGTATGCCTCCACTTGGCCCGGCGATCCCGGTGATCGATAGGGCCAGGTCGGCTCCCGAGGCATCCCGGCAGCCGACAGCCATCGCCCGGGCGACCGCCTCGCTGACCGCCCCCTCCGACGCGATCATCGCCTCCGACACGCCCAGCAGATCGATCTTGGCCTGATCGGCGTAGGCGACATAGCCGCGTAGGAAATACGCGCTGCTGCCGGGAACATCGGTCAAGCTACTGGCCAACAACCCTCCGGTGCACGATTCCGCTACCGCCACGGTCTTTCTCTCCCGAACGAGCAAGCGGGCCGTGGCTTCCTGCAACCGGTCTTCTGCGTCACCGAAGACGGCTGAGCCGAGACGCCGTCGAACCTCAGCCACATCGGCCGCGAGTTTGCTCTTGGCCTCGGCCTCATCGCAGGCGGTTGCCAGAATCCTGACCGTCACGACGGCCCCGGAGGCGGTCGTGCCGATCAGCGGGTTGCGACCCCGGTTCATCAGGTCGGCCAATCTTTCGCCAAGCTTGGCCTCGCCGATTCCGAAGCAGTGCAGGCGAGCTTCGAGCGTACGGGTTTTATCGGTGACTCCCTCCAGCAACGGCAGAACGCTTTCGACGAACATGGCCTTCATTTCCGACGGCACTCCGGGAAGGGCGAACAGATAGCCGTTATCCCTGATCCACCCGATCCCCGGCGCCGTTCCTCGGCGGTTCGGCAGGATGGTGGCGCCTCGGGGGATCATGGCTTGGACGCGATCGACCGCGCTCATCCGTCGCTGCAATCGCAGAAAGAAGTCTTCGATTTGTGCCAGCGCCTCGGTGCTTTCTTCGAGCGGCTGCCCGATCGCGGCGGCGACAGCCTCGCGCGTCACGTCGTCTTTCGTCGGCCCGAGCCCCCCTGTGACAACCATGAGCTTAGACGCCGACTCGTGGAGTGTGCGACGAATGACATTGGCAAGTCGCTCCACATCATCCGCGACGGTGATATGCTCGACGACCTGCACGCCGCGCTGCGTCAGCTCCCCGGCCAGCCAGGCAGCGTTCGTATCCACCACTTGTCCCGTTGTGAGCTCCGTCCCGACACTGATGATGGCCGCCTGCACGAGGCGCAGCCTATCAAGCCCGCCCCGGAGTACAACGGCCGGAGGACTGGACTGCGGATTTCCGGTTCTTGTGGGCATCCTTCGTGCCGATCTAAGAAGAGCGCGCATTGTATTGAGGATCTCAAGACGATCCTGCGACGAGGCCTGCATCAAGGGGCGGCGCCCGATCCTTTGGATCCGCCCAATCCCCGGGTCGGTGCGCATAAGACATGAAGGGATAGCACGACGCTATGATTCGACAACCCATCAAGATCGCAACGACGCTACAGCTCGAACGTTCCGCTCGGGAGGCTGGATTCGAGACTCACCGGCTGCCTGAATCGTGCTCGTCGGAAACCATGGGCTCGCTGCAACAGCGGACCGCCGACGGCCCCGTCTACCGCGCCTTTCTGGAAAAGCATGACATCGATCTCGTGCTGGATTTCAATGCAGAGGCTTTGACACTGGTTCCCGCATCCTGCGATCCCGGCAAGATGTCTCTGACCACAGCCGACCTGGGTATTCCTTATGCGGCGCTTTACCTGGATCCGGTCACCTCGACCATGGAGCAAATGAGCTGGGCGGATCGCTGGCACTTGTTGGAGAACAACACCTGGATCAAATGCATCCCCGACCTGCCTCACGCGGAGGAACTGAAGCGACTGGGCGTATCGAATGTCACGCATTTGCCCATGGCGGCGGTCAATGAGGACTTCGACACCAGCCCCGCTCCCAAGCTGGACACCGGTCCGCCCATTGCCTTCATGGGTCATCCGGCGTCCTCATGGTTTCGCTCACCGCAGGGCGTTCTTCCGGGTCAACTGCTGGCGGGATTGACAGTGGCGGCCGTCCGCGCGGACATGCCCGATCTGTCGTTTCACAAAATCTATTACGATTTACACGCCTTTGCTCAGCCGCCCGGCCCCGGAGACGACGCCCCCACTCGAACCTCCAAGGCCCTGGATTTCTTCAACCAGAAGTTCATCTACAACGCCTACCTGGCCGTCAAGCAGCGCGACCGCTTCGCCCGTTTCCTGAAGCTCAAGCTTGGAGACGAGTTCGAACTCATCGGTGACTACTGGGAGGCCAACTACGGACTCAAGCATTCACCGAGGATTTGGGACATGAAGGTTCTGCATGAGCGCATGCGGTGCGTGCCGATCAGTCTCAACCTCACCAAAGGCAATTTCGAATCCGGCCTGAACATCCGCCATTATGAGATTACCGCTTTCGGCGGGTTCATGCTGACCTACGAACTGGCGGAGCTGTCCGACCTCTTCGCGGTTGGGAAAGAGTGTGCGGTCTTTCACGATGAGCACGACCTCCTCGAAAAGATCGCATTCTATCTGGACCATGCGAAGGAGCGCCGCGAAATCGCCGAGGCTGGACAGCGCCGCACCCTGGCTGAGCACCTCTATAGCCACCGGATCACGACGTTGGTGAACCTCCTCCACGAAGGAGGCGTGCTTCCCAAAAAGCCGACTTCAACGGACACCCAGCCGACCACTTGGCCGAAGATTCACGTGCAGGGCGTTACCGATGCTCCAGCCGAAGCCGCCTGCACCACTCCGTAGCCTGGTGCAGCGTCGCGCGTCGTCTTGCAGGGTGTGCCACTGCTCTTGAGCAGTGTACAGACGTTCGAGCTTCACAAGACAACCGTGGGCACTGCTTGAAAGCAGTGGCACACAACAACATGGCGCTCCCTACGGTAACGCCGCTGCGGCGAATCCGGGAGCGGACCTATCACCATCGCGTTGGCCTAGGGCTGGGCGAAGGAGGGGAAGGCTAGCTCTTCCTGCTCGGTCTGGATGAGAATCTTGGGTTTGATCAGGATCAGCAGCGTCTGCTCATCTTTGACCAGGGTCCGCGAGTTGTAGAACCGCTTGAGAATTGGAATCTTGGAGAGGATGGGCACGCCGGCCTCAACCTCCGTCTCGCTGGCCAACTTCTGCCCTCCGATCAGCAACGTTCCCCCATCGGGTACGGATACCGTCGTCTGCACGCGCTGGGCCGAAAGTGTGGGCAACTGGATGAACGCCGCCAGCGCCGTACCCCCACCAAAACCGCCGCCGGCGCCGCCGCCGCTGAACGGAATCGTCTGAAGAGCGAGCAGCCGAGTAACGCCTGGCCTTAGGGTCAACGTAACGTATCGTTTGTCGGCTGTTACGGTTCCCTGCACGTCCAGCACGGCGCCGGAGTCGATGACACCGGTCTGCGGCGCCTGGGCGACCGCTCCGGTGGCGACGACCGGGTTGAGCTGACTGACAAACGCCTGCTGAATCGTTACTGCCACCCACGCCCGCTGCCCGTTGAACATGACGAGTCGCGGGGCGGTCAGCACCGAGGTACGTGAGTCCGCCTGCGTGGCGCGCAGGAGGAAGTCCACCTGGATGTTATCCAGGAAGCTGCCGAAGATGCTCAGCGCCGGCCCCACCGTCGTTCCCGCGAAGCTGCCCGGCACGTCACTGCCCAGGTTAGCAGGATCCGTGAAGTTGATGACTCTGTTGATGATCGGAACCGGTGTAAGCTGACTCCCGCCGCCGCCGCCCCGTTGCGGAATCAGGAATGGGTTATTGAAGGGTTGATTGACCGCGTTCCCTCCCCCGATCGTGGCAGTGCCCAGCCCCGGCGTATTCGGCGTGAATCCGAGCCGGGAGAACGTCCGAGGCAGCAGCAACGGAGCCCCGAGGATCGGGTCGGTGAGGGGTCCGCCCCCTCCGGGAATGAAGTCGAAGCCGGCATTGCCGCTGTTGAGAACGATGTCCAGATCAATGCCCAGCTCTTCCAGGTAATGACTCGAAACGGTAATGAAAAGCGCCTCGACGGCGATTTGGATCGCCCGCTGGCTCCTTAGTTTTGCCAACAGGTTTCCCACCTTGCGCTGCGTGGAAAAGCTCTGGGTCACTACTAGCTGACCGTTGATCTCTTTGATCGTTCCGACGGATCCACCCCGATCCACCCAACTGTCGGGCGCCACCGTGTCCTGAATCAGGTTGATGATCTTGGCAACGCGACCGGCACGTTGCGGGTCGGGTTCGGGGAAACCGCTGTCCCGGCCGTCGGCGTCCCACATCGGCTCGGCGGGCGGCTCCCATCTGTTTCGCGACCGGTGAATCGTTCGGGTCAAGTCCGTCATCGGGGCGTCGTTGAAGTTGGGGATCTCCATCAGCAGGTCGTTGATGTCATAGACGGCGGTGTAGGTCGTCCGGTCCAGCTTCTGCCGTGTGGCGATCTTGATCGTGCCCCCGGAGACGTCATAGCCGAGCTCCACCCGTTCGCCGCCGGCCTGCTCCAACACTTCGGTCAACGCTTTTCTTAGCGTGATTTCATTGGGCAGATCGAGGTCGATGGGCACGGTCCGTTCCACATGGGCCTGTTTCAGGTCATGCCAGTTGACGATGATGTTGAGGCGATGGGTGTCCGCGAGACGCTCGATGACCTGGTCAAAGGGCGCCTGGCGAAAATCCACCGGAATCTTGCGGTCCAGCGCGCCGAACAACAAACGGTCCTGGCGGGATTCTCCGGGACGGGACCGCTCCGGCCGGGAGATCAGCTCCTGCCAATCATCCGGGTATCGAAGCTCCTGATGCCAAGGGATCTTCGCCTCTTCCACGTCGTTCAAGACTTTTTGCGATTCGTCGTAAAATTGCTCGCGGATTCTGCGGCCCCTGCGAAACTGTCGCAGTTCTTCCAGTTCATCCATCATCCATCGGGCCACGCGGTACCGTGGATCGATCACGCCGACCCGTTTGAGCACCGTGATCGCGGCGTCGAGGTCGCCGTCCTTTCGATGCTGCATCGCCTGCTTCATGAGTGCGTCCACCTGCCTGCGGCGGTTTTCACCATCCTGCCTCAGGCGGGTCGCACGATCCTCCTCGATCTGGCGGCGTATTTCGGCGACTCGGCGTTCGTTGAAAAAACGCTCGTCCGTGGCGACGGACTCAGCCAGGGCGTCCAACTCCTGGCGTAGGCTTACATATTTTTCGGTCGGGTCGGCATATTGCCGGCCGGCTTCGACGATTTGACGCGCCCGGACCAGTAATTGCTTGGCCTCTGAGAATCGTTCCGAGGTCATCTGTTCATGGATGCGCCTCTCGACGTCGCGGTACTCAGCCACGGTGCGCTGCCAGTTGATTCGATCCTCGGTTCGAATGCGCTCGAGCAGCGATTGCCCGCGAGTCCCGACGAGGTTGCGCTCGTGCTCGGCCACGCGATCCAGACCGTCCACCGCTTCGGGGTAGCCGGGAACCGCGGAGGTCGCCTCTTGAAACAAGCGGCGGGCCTCATCGAAGCGGGAGGCGCGAAGCATCTCTTCCGCCTCCTGGACCAGAACGCGAGCCCGCTGGGTAGAGTCCTCGATGACCTCCGGGGCCGGCGATTCCGCAGGCACGGGCGACGTTGGCGCGGGCGTTTCGTCTTCGATCGGCACAGGCTGTGCGGCCTCGGGCTCAGCCTCGGACCGCAACTCACGAAGCTTGGCGCCGGCGGCCCGCCTCACGTCTTGGGCGGCGTACTCATTAGCCAGCACGCTTTCGAGCATTTGCACGGCACGCTCGCGATCTCCCCCGTCCAACACGTCTTGCGAGTCCTCCAGGTCGTACCTGGCCTTTTCCGACATCGTCATCGCCACGAGCGTGCGATCGACGTAGTCGTCGCGCAAGGACTGCTGGTCCGGAGTGAGTTTGGAACGGTCGATCCCAACCAGCAACTGTTGCGCAGCCGGATAGTCACCGGTCTCAAACAGCTCGATGGCCTGTTCCAGGGTTTGGGCCTCGTCGTCCGCCGCCGATGTGACCGGAAGGGAAAGCGCAGTCAGCGCTACCGACAAGACCACCCAAACTCGAAACGTCAAACTTTTCAACAGCAAACCCTCCCTCGCGGGCATGACTACTACCATCTGGCGGGATCGCCCCGCACACGCCGTGGGCGCTCCAACACAATCAACGGACCCATGGAACTCTCGCGCGAGTTATCCTCAGGTTGGCATCAACTTCAGCGCCCGGCGCCGGGTAGCGCCGTTTGGCGACCGGGCTTTGATCCCATTCTAGGCACCCCCATAGGGGGCCGCAAGTCGCCGGGGATTCCGGCGATCATCCCGCGCCGCCGGCTCATTTCGGCGCGAAACTTGCGAAATACGTTACTTGGATTGCGACGGCGCCTTGAACGTTCGGTTGGATGCCGCCCGCTTGCCCGGGTGTGCCTTTTCCACCGGCACCAGCCGTTCCTGAATCCGCCCGCCGGCGTCTACGTAGGTCACGCCGCAGGTTTGGGTCGGCGACCCGAACTTGAATCCGCTGCGTCCCGTACCGCGCTTCCGCTCGCGGTAGGGACGTTGAAAATCAATATCCACGATCACGGCGTCGGTTTCGACTTCAACCTCGGCCCGGTCCACAGCGTCCTGGATGAAAAAATCGGGCACGTCATGGCGGAACGTGGCTGCAATGACATCCCCCTCGGCGAACTTGATCGGGCGAGACTTGGTCCAAACCCCCTCGAACCAACGAAACAGCTCAGCCCCGATCCGATGTTCCCTTTCGTGCTTGCGCGTGAAGTAAATCTCCACCGCCGGCGGGATGGTGATCGCATCGGACGGTTTGGACCATGCCCCCGGGATCAATACGACGGTGGCGTCGGCCGGGTCGGCAAAGTGCTTGGGCTCACCCACCAGCCGGTTCAGAATGTTGACGCGAGAACGGTATTGATAGGTCATGCCGGGCACAACGCTTTCGGGGCGGGCGTCATGCGCCCAAACCTGCTGAACGGGCAACCGATCACGCTTGGGCCCTTGGTCGTCCGGTGCGCGAATCGGTCTGCCGCCCCTGGTTACGGTCCGCCTTCTCCTGATGATATCCTTCTCTGCTTGTTCGGCCTTGTCCATCAGGAGCTGCGCCTGCTGCTTGTCTCGCGCGCTGGCAGCCGAATCCTTTAGCACTTCGGCCCCCTTGTTGTAGGCCTCAACGGCTTCACTGTCTGCAAGATTCTTCATGGCCTCTTCGAGGAGCCGTCTGCCTTCCCGAAGTGTTTGAGTAATCTCTTGAGCGGGCGTCAGTACCTTGGAGGGTTCCAATGCGGTGGGCGCCAGGATGCCGAACCGGTCGGCGGGGTTGGCGGAGGGCGGCTCGTTCGGAAAGACAATCTCGTCTTCCTGCATCAGCACGTCCCGGTAGGAGGTGATGATGGCGAACGACCAGGGCGTGCCATGGGTTTCCTCGATCATCAGCGGTCGAAGCATTTCCAGCACCAACTCCGGCTTCCGCAGCAGGCGCTCGAATTCCTCCAGAGCCATGATGTTAGTCCGCTCCACAATCATCTTGCCCTCTTTCGGGACAAGTTGAACATCGGGAATGCGAGGCAGCTTGGCCACAGGCCAGGGCTCCACGTCGTGCCAATCGCCGTCGGACCAGCTCCCGTCCGAGTGCCGAGCCCGTCGCTGCAGATCGATCGGCCCATACACCACCTCGTGCCGGGCGGCGCCATAGGCCATGCGCTGAAGATCCGACTGCTCCTTCACGTCGAACAGGCTCGCCACGGTCACCCAGTCTACGGCGGTGTAGATGCCGGCCTGTATCTGGAACATGCTTCGCCCCGAGGTCAGGACCGGTTTTTGCAGCGGAACCACTTCGACGAGCTTGGCCTGGCCCACCGTGCTGGCCACATCGACGATCGGAACCTCAGGCCCAAACGCCACGACGCCGGGAAGAGGCGTCGGCTTCAGCGTCGCCAGGGATTGAGAAAAGATATTTTCGAGCGGTTCGGGCATCTCGATGTCGAACGAGGCATCCCGAATCCGCTTGCGTACGGTGTCGGCGTTTTGGGCCAGCTTGGCGTGGATGCCGCTTGGCTCGATGCTCTCTCCGCCCATCTCCAATTGATTCGGCGACGTCGCCAGGTAGCGAGCGATGACCAGGATCAGCAAGAGCCCCGCCACCCCGAGGACCGCCTTCTCGACATGTCGCTCAATAGGGTTGGCGAATTGTTTGGCCATGGCGCCGGTTCCTTGTTGGGAAAGCGGATCCCCATCCGGGGGTCATTCGGATTCGTCCTGACATTCGTCCACGTCTCGACATCGCACTTCATTCTCTTCCCGGATCGACGCCGGCATCCAGCGGCGGAAGACCTCTCCCAGGAGGATGGTCTCGAAGTCCATGACGACGATGACCGCCGGCTCAGAGCCGTAGATTTTTCCGATGATCTTCCGATTCGGAGGCACCGCCGCATATGCGACGCGCAGCAGCGTATGAAAACGATTATTGCAAATCCGCTCCACCAGCAGCGGTATGTCTCGCTGATCCATCACCAGCTTGACCGTGAACTGCACTACGTCGAATGCATCGACCGATCCCGTTTGGGTGAACACGGTGGCCGGCGTGCCGGGCGGCAACGCCGCGGCATAACCCTCGGGAGGATGGCCGACATACGCATCGCCCTCTGGAGGGATCAGTCCTTCCGAGAGCCGAATCGAGATCACCTCTTTGACCGGCATCACGCCAACCCAGGGCTGGCCTCCGGCGTCGCGGGTTTGCTTGGCGGCCTCCTCGTTGACGGCCACAATCGCCTCCACCACGTCCTTTTGGATCCAATAGCCGAGCTGCGCCCGCCAGGTGTCTTCCTCCAAGGGCGCATCGACGAAGTCGGTCATGGCCATCACGGGGTCGAAATCCAGGCTCGGAACTTCCTCCAGCGTTTTTTCCGTCTCAAAATCCAGGGCGTAGCAGTAAATTCGCTGGGCCGCCGCAAGGTGGGCGCGTGAACGGGGGTCTTCACGGATGCCGGCCTCGGTGAGGAATCCGGCCGGGGTGTGCGTCGGTCCCGCTTCCCGCGCTTTGCCTTCGCTACGGCGTTCGGCCCGTTCATCGGCGATTTTGCTGCGCCAGGTGTCGATATCCGCCGCGGAGGCCCGCGTGCCCCATGTGAGCGAGTTGAGCAGATCCCGCATCACCTCGCCGTATTTGTCGCGGAACTTCAGGCGCTCCACCGGTTTCCCATAGGGCAAGACGCCGGGAACGAGCAGTTGAGCGTTGTAAAGCGTTTTGGCCTTCTCGATGATGCGTCCGTGGTCCGTCTGCACCGCTTCGATCCGCTTCTTTTCGGCATCGATCCGACGTTGGTTGACCGGTTGGTTCTGAAGCGATTGGAGGTTGCGGTAAAGGGTGTCCGCTTTCTCCATCTCCTGGGACACCTGCGGCATGGCGCGCAGTCCGGTGACCCCGAGAACGATGCCGCCCACGCCGGCCAAGGCGCAGATCATTAAGAACAGGTGGCGTCGGAGTAAATCCATCGATCCATTCCAGCCCGAAACCGGGCCTCCTATCCCTCGTCTTCGTCGCCGGGATAATCTTCGAAGATCACCGAGATCCAGACTTCGAATTCCCAGTCATCCACAATAGGCTCAAACGTAAGCGGATCCACGCTTTCCGGTGGCAAGGCGGGGTTAAGCCCCGATTTCGAGGAAACGCCCGAACCACGTCCTGATCTCCCCGAACTCGACCGACCCATCGCACCGGGGCGGGAAGCGGAGCCGACCTTCTCGCCGGAAATCAGCGACACCTGATCGAAATAAAACCCGGTGTCGGGTCGGCGGCCCGCCTGGCGCAAAGCGGTCATGAATCCGTCTCGGATAAACGCGGCGCCGCCCTGGTTGGGGGTTCGGAAGGTCAAGGCGATGCGAAGCCCGGGAACCTCTCCGGCGGTGTCGATATCGTAGTCGTTGAACGGTTCGGGGATTTCGACGAGGCTGGTCCAGTCGAAGAGTTTCAAATCCTGCTCAAACTGCATCCCCATCGCCTGAATGAGAACCTGTTGACGCTGTCCGCGCGGCGGCGCGGTTCCACTTTGGACGGCGGCAAGAACCTGTGCCGGCGTTTCAGCCTTACCGAGTGCGCCCGGCGGCGTGGGAACCGCTTTATGTATCACGCTCAGCAAGGCGGGAATGACCGTCTTGTTCTGTTGGAGCAGGATCAACTCGGCCGTGACATCTTGTTCGGCTTGTCCCTGTCCAGCCAGTTCCCGGAGTTGCTTTTTCAGATCCTGGCCTGCATCGAGGATCTTCTTCGCCTTGACCCAGTCCGGATCGCTCGCGGGTGGGCCGTTGTTGATGAGGCTGGCGGCGTTGGCCGGCGGCGCAACGTTGTCGATCGACGAGGCCAATGCCTTCATGTCGGAGACCTGCCGAAACCAGATCAGCCCCCCCGCCAGCAGCAGACAGGCTGCCGCCGCCGCGAACGGCGGGCGTTTCTTTCGCCACAAGGCTTGCTTGGCAATCTCCGACGGCAACAGGTTGCTGGTTATTTTCGCCCGGTCGAGACCCTGAAGGGCCAGACCGTAGGCGGTGTAGAGACTCAGATGTTGCTCTTGAAGAATGCCCTGGGCGGCCTGGCCGGCGGAGACGGCCTTCTTGAACGATTCCGGCCGCTCTACGGTGATTCCGAGATTTTGCTGAAGGTACTTCTGCAAACCGGGTAAAAGGAGCGCATTGCCGACGGCGATCACCTTCTCGATCGAGGCGTCGCGGTGCGTGGAGGAATAAAAACCGATGGAGCGCTGAAGCTCTTGAACCAGGTCGGCGAAGATCGGTCTCATCGCCTGGAAGATCTGTCGGGTGTACTTGTTGGTCGCCGCCGTTCGTTTCAGGCTTTCCGCCTTGGAGAACGAAAGCTTGAACGACTTCACCAGCGCTTCGGTAAGGCTGTTGCCCCCGATCGGGATCGTGCGGGTCCAAAGGCTGTTCTGCGTGGCGATGATCAGGTCGGTGTTCTCGGCGCCAATGTCAAGCAGCACCGTCGTGTCAGTCTCCAACAGCCCCTCGTAGTGAGCGGTGTTGTAGACGGCCAGAGGCCCGGACTGAACGATGATCGGCTCGATGGACGCCTGCTCGAAGTGCAGCAGGTGGTCCCGGATCAGTTCCCGCTTCATCGCGAAGATGCCGACCTCGATGTCGGGCGTCCCTTCCTGCTGGAACGTCTGGTAGTCCCAGATGACCTCGTCCATGTCAAAGGGGATCTGCTGGTCGGCCTCGTAGCGGACGATGTCCGGAATACGTTTTGGGGCGACCGGAGGCAGCTTGGTAAAACGTGACAGGGTGTGCTGGCCCGGCACGCTAACGACCACCAGATCCTTGGAGAGGTCGTTCCGCGACAGAAACTTCTCCAGGGCGTTGCTGATTAGTTCGTGGCGGTCGGCATCAGGCTGAGAAAGAATCTTGGGGTGTTCTATGAAATCCTGGCCTACGAGTTCCAGATTGCCTTCGGCGCCAACGCGCAGCTTCACAGCCTTGAGAGCGCATCGCCCCATGTCGATGCCCCAGATGGCTTGGTTAGTTGCCATGGGCGGCTTCCATGATCCAACCGAACGCGGTATCGTTTTCGAGCATGGCCGGGAAGTATCTGCTGACTACACTCGGATGTAAAGTCAACCAGTATGAGTCGCAGCAAATCCGCGAACTCATGGAATCATTCGGGCTGCGCGCCGTCCAGCCGGGCGAGACCGCGGATTTTGCCGTGGTCAACACCTGCGCTGTGACCACAACGGCTTCGCGTAAGAACCGCCAGGCGGTGCGTGCGGCCGCACGTAACCCCGGAACGTCGGTCATCGTTGTTGGTTGCGGCGCTACGGCGGATGCCGACCGTCTGGCCAAGCTCGACGGCGTTACGGCGGTCGTCGGGCACCAAGCCGATGTCTTGAGCGAACTACGATCGCTGTTGACCAGCCGTTTCGCCCCGACGTCATCCACTCGGGGTGAAACCACCTCGAAACACCGCAATGTCAGCAGGAATGAAGTATGGATAAAGCCGACCGACTCGACACCGCAGCGCTCGTCGATCCTGCCACTCGCGTTTGACGCCTCACCAAGGAGTATTCCCCCGACTTTGCCCATTGTCAAGTCGCCCGACACTTTGGCGGCCCGGATCGAAAGCTTTCGGGGGCGTCAACGGGCGTTTCTGAAAGTGCAAGATGGTTGCGACGCGTCCTGCACCTACTGCATCATTCCGCAGCTTCGTCCCAGGTTGCGATCCAAGCCAGTTTCCGTCGTCGTCGCCGAAGCGCAGACTTTGGTCGCCAACGGGCACAAAGAAATTATCATCACGGGAATCTTCCTGGGCGCCTACGGGCGTGATACCGCCATCCGAAAGCGATTCACCTCCAAGGGTTCACCGCTGGCCGAAATGGTGTGTGCTCTGGCGAAAGTGGAGGGATTGCATCGCCTGCGGCTTTCCAGCCTGGAACCGGGGGATGTGGACGACGCTCTGCTGGAGGTCTTGGCGGCCGGCGGCTGTTGCGTGCCCCACCTGCATTTGCCCTTGCAATCGGGGAGTTCGAGTCTCCTGCGAAGAATGAACCGTCAGTACACACGCGACCAATACGTGGATATGGTCGAGCGCGTCCACCGGGCCCTGGATCGCCCCGCAATCTCGACCGACATCATCGTGGGGTTTCCCGGCGAGACCGAAACCGACTTTCAAGCCTCGATCGAAGTCGCACGCTCTACTGGATTCTGCAAGATCCATGCGTTTCCATTCAGCCCCCGTCCCGGGACAGCCGCCGCACGATGGTCGAAGACCTATGTTCATTCGACCGAAGTTCGCGAACGGATGCGCCGGATGGCTGAGGTCGAGCGGGAGTGTTCGTTGGACTTTCGCCGCCGTTTCATCGGCGAGGTCGAGCGGGTCATCGTGGAGAACTCGTGCGGCACTCCCGAGGGCGCTGGCGGGCGGCAGGCGCGCTTTGCGTTACAAGATGAGGACTTGCGCTGTATCTACCATGGCCGGGCCGATCGCTATTTTGAAATCCACTTCGAGAGCGACGCCGAACGTCATGCCGGCGATATCGTCGCCGTGCGCATCGACCGGGTGACGCCGACGCGAACGCACGGAACCGCCGTCGAGGCGCCGGCCCGACAGGTAGCGCCCTAAGAGCCTATCCCATTGATCTTTGTGGCACCGGTTTTCAACCGGCGGCGCCGGTTTTCAACCGGTGAAACGCACGGGTTACAAACCCGTGCCACACTGATTGGGATAGGCGCAAAGCCGGGAGCCCTACAGGATGAAGGTTGTCTATCTGGTCGCCGGTGCGGGGGGCATGTATTGCGGAACGTGCCTGCGCGACAATCGCCTGGCGGCTGCTCTTCGTCGCCAAGGGCGCGACCTCGTCCTGATCCCTTTATATACGCCGATCCGAACCGACGAACCCGACGTGAGCGAGCGCGCGGTCTCCTACGGCGGGATCAACGTCTATCTTCAGCACCGATGGGGGCTGTTCCGGCATTTGCCGAAGGTGTTGGATCGCCTGCTCGGTGCGCGGGCGCTGCTTCGGATCGCGGGGCGATTCGCCGCCCGAACCCGCCCTGAACAGGTCGGAGCCCTGACGGTGTCGGTTCTGCGGGGCGGCGACGGCCTGCAGCGCCGCCAGCTCAGGCAGTTGATCGAACGAGTGCGATCGTACCGCCCAACGGTCGTCCACCTTCCCAACCTGATGTTCGTGGGGATCGCCCGTGAGTTGAAGGAACACCTCGGCGCGCAGGTGTTTTGCAGTCTAGCCGGCGAGGACATCTTCCTAAACGCCCTCCAGGAACCATACCGACGCCAAGCGCTAACGCTGATTGGCGAGGGGGCTGCGCACGTTGACGCCTTTGTAGCCCCCACGAATTACTACGCTTCCTGTGCGGCCGGCCGCTTCGGTCTGGACCCGTCGCGCGTCCACCAAGTACCGTTGGGCGTCGGCGTGCACGACGTGGGCGAGGCAGCCTGTCCGTCGGATGAGCCGTTCACGATCGGTTATCTGGCGCGCATCTGCCCGGAGAAGGGTTTGCATGTGCTGATGGAGGCCTTCGCCCGCCTGGTTCAAACGCGAAAGCCGGTCCGGCTGCGCGTGGCGGGATACCTGAGCCCCCAAGATCGTCCCTACTTTGAGAAAGCCGTTGCTTCCCTGAAAAACCAGGGGTTGGAGCAACATTTCGAGTATGTGGGTGAAGTCACGCGGGCGCAGAAGCTGGAGTTTCTTCGCTCGCTGCATCTACTGTCTGTGCCGACAGTGGTTCAGGAATCGAAGGGCCTGTACGTTTTGGAGGCGATGGCGTGCGGCGTACCCGTCGTCCAGCCCCGTCACGGTTCGTTCCCCGAACTCATCGAGGCGACCGGCGGCGGCCTGTTGTACGATACCGACAGTCCGGACGCTTTGACCGAGGCGCTGGCTCGACTCATGGACGATCACGCGCTGCGTGAAAGCCTCGCCGACCGGGGGCGCCGATCGGTCCACGAAGCTTTTTCGGATGAGGTGATGGCCCGCAAGACGTGGGAACTGTATGAGAGGTTAGCCGGATCAGACCGTGGGGATTCTCCCGCGCCGTCATGACCGGCGCGTGATTGCGAGCATGTTGCATGTTGCAAGTACGATCCATCAGCAAAGGGTACCCGACGCGCTCTGGGAGACTCGTCGTGCTCCGTGAAGTATCTCTCACGCTGGCTGCCGGGGAATCGATCGCAATCATGGGGCCCTCCGGGTCGGGCAAGAGCACGCTGCTCAACATCCTGGGCACGCTGGAAACGCCCGACGATGGTCGCGTGACCCTCGACGATTGCGATCCGTTCAGCCTGTCGCAGCGCGAATTGGCCCGCTTTCGCAACCGGCGCATCGGGTTTGTCTTTCAGGACCACCATCTTCTGCCGCAATGCTCGGTCGTCGAGAACGTGCTGTTGCCCACGCTGGCGGATCGCCAAGGCCCCAGTGAGCTTCATCGGGCCCGCGAGCTGCTGGACCGGGTGGGGCTTGCGGATCGGTTGGAACATCACCCGGCTGAGCTGTCCGGCGGAGAGAAGCAGCGCGTCGCCATCGCTCGGGCGCTGATCCTTCGTCCGTCGCTGGTGCTGGCTGATGAGCCCACGGGAAACCTCGACCGGTCGGCGGCGGACAGCGTGGCTGAACTGCTCAGCGAGCTTCCCCGGCAGGACGAATCCGCCCTGATCGTGGTCACGCACAGCGAGCGACTGGCTGGACGATTCTCGCGCGTGTTCGATCTGACGGACGCAGCGCTCACCGCCCGCTCCTGATCGCGGGCGACATCGGGTTAAGAGTGCGTCCCAAGATCCCCTCCCTCACGGTTGGGGCTCTGAAAAACCATAGTTGGCGCCGGCCTTAGGGCGCACTCCAGGAAAGGAACCCCGTTTGCGAGTAGCGACCTTAGCCCGGCGTAGTTTGCGGTTTCACTGGCGAACCAACCTGGCGGTTACGCTGGGGGTGGCTGTGGGATCGACCACGTTGATCGGGGCGCTGATGGTCGGGGATTCCATGCAGGCCAGTCTGCGCGAGATCGCCCTGGGTCGTTTGGGCCGGATCGATCACGCTCTGGAATCCGTACGATTCGTTCGCCAAGAGCTTGCGGACGACCTGGCGCGGTCCAGCCTGTTCGCGGATCATTTCGGCGAGTCTGTCCCGGTAATCATCCTGCGCGGCGGGGTGACCCATGCCGACTCACGGGCGCGTGTCAGCCGGGTCAACGTGTTCGGAATCGATGCTCGATTCTGGGAGCTGGATCCATCGACCCAAGCAAAGAGAATCTTTGCCCTCCCCGACCGAACTCCACGAGTCATGCCGGATTGGCGCATCACCTCAACCGGACGAACGGTCGTGCTCAATGAACGTCTTGCGCATGAGTTGGGCGCACGGGTCGGGGACGACGTGCTGGTTCGCGTGGGTCGACCGCAGGCTATCTCTCCCGAAACGCTTCTGGGTCGCCGCGATCAAAACAGTGTGAATATGCGCCTGACGGTGCAAGCGGTCATTCCGGGTCGTGGATTCGGCGCGTTCAGCTTGAGACCCGATCAGCGCGTACCGCACAACGCCTATGTTCCACTGGCTACGCTGCAACAATTGGTGAAACAGCCGGGGCGGATCAACACCATCCTCGTATCAGGCCAAGACCCTTTGCAACAACAACAACAACAACAACAACACAGACCAACCCCGATGCCGAAGTAAAAGCGCTAAACGCCATGCTCCGCGAGCGGCTTACCCTGCAGGACGTCGGGCTGCGCATCCGTCGCGACGAGCAACGCGGCTACATTTCTCTGGAAAGCGATCGTTTCCTGCTCGAGCCCGCTGTCGAGCGGGCGGCGCGCAGCACTGCCGAGGCGCTGGACGTCGCGTCAGTGCCCGTCTTGACCTACCTGGCCAACGAAATCGCCGTGGAGCCAACTCCCGAGCGGGAGGAATCGCCGTCGCGCTCGGGGCGCAGCGCGATTCCTTATTCGACCATTACGGGTATCGAACCGCTGCTATCGACGGATCACATCGTTATCTACGCGAGTCCAGATCCAGCCGGCATCGCCCAATGGATGCGGGCGAGCGCGTTCGGAGTTCTCAAACCGGGCGGGATTCTTTTGAACGAGTGGGCGGCGGAGGATCTCAAGGCCGAGGTCGGGGATCGAATCTCGCTGACATATTACATGACCGGATCATTCGGCCGGCTGGAGACGCGTCACGTCTCGCTTGTGCTCAACGCGGTCGTGCCGTTCGACCCAGTGACGGATGATCCCGGCTGGACGCCGGAGTATCCCGGCGTGACCGACGCCGACAGCATCGCCGACTGGGATCCGCCCTTCCCGGTGAATCTGGCGAAGGTTCTGGACCGGGACGAAGAATACTGGCGCCGCCGCCGCGCGACCCCCAAGGCGTTCGTAACGCTCGAGGACGCCCAAAGACTTTGGACCCAGGATGCGGACCGATTCGGTCGGCTCACGGCGTTTCGATGCTATTCATCCAACGACCTGAGCCTCTCACGTCTTGCGGATCGCTTCGAGGAGGAGTTACTGGACCGCGTCTCGCCGGCTGCGATGGGTCTGCGATTTGAACCGGTCCGACAACAGGCTTTGTCAGCCGGCGCGGGCAGCACCGATTTCGGAATGCTCTTTGTCAGCTTCAGTTTTTTCCTGATCCTCTCGGCTGCCATGCTTGTGGCACTTCTCTTTCGCCTGGGCGTTCAGAGGCGGTCGAGCGAGGTCGGGCTTCTGCTTGCGGTCGGGTGGGCGCCGCGCCGGGTGATGGGGCTGCTGCTGCGCGAAGGCGCCGTACCCGCCGTCGTCGGCGGCGTGCTCGGGCTCTTCGGTGCGTTTGGGTTTGCCTGGGTGATGCTGGCCGGCTTGCGGTCGTCCTGGTCTGACGCCGTGCGAACCGACGCGCTTCACGTGTACGTCTCTGGCGCGAGTATGGTGGCAGGTTTCGCGAGCAGCATCGCGGTGGCCATGCTGGCGATCGCGTGGGCGCTGAGCGGTCTGACGCGCCGGCCCGTTCGCGCATTGATGGCTGGCGCTGCCGCCGCAACAGAAAACACGGCAGGAACAAGGCGTTCATGCTTAGAGCCCATCTCATCAACCAATGTGGCACCGGTTTTCAACCGGTGGAACACACGGACTGCAAACCCGTGCCACACTTCTCGGGATAGATCCTTAGCCTCACCGACCGTTGTTGCGATTCTTGCCCTCGCCGTGGCAGCCGCATCGCTGGTGTTACCCCGCATGACGGAAAGGATGAGTGAGAGCGTCGGCTTTTTTTGCTGTGGGGCAGCCATGCTGGTCGCGGCGCTGGCTGGGATCGCGCGTCTGATGCGCAGCCCTGCACGAAGAGTTCTTCATCAGCCGGGGATTTGGGCGGCGCCGCGACTGGGTCTGCGCAACCTGCCGCGACATCCCGGAAGAAGCCTTCTGACCATAGGCCTGGTGGCGTCCGCGACCTTTTTGATCACCGCGATCGAGGCATTTCGGATCGATCCTCAAGCTCCATCCGTGGAACGAACGTCTGGAACCGGCGGGTTTTCGCTATTGGCTGAGTCGGTTGTGCCGCTGACCTTCGACCTCAACACACCCGAGGGGCGCGACGCGCTGGGTCTGGCCGACGAGTCACCGGATCTGCTCGAAGATGTAGCCTTCATCACGTTTCGTCTTCGCGAGGGCGATCAGACCAGTTGCCTGAACCTCTACAAGCCCACCAACCCGAGGATCCTCGGCGCGACCGAAGCCATGATCGATCGCGGCGGCTTCTCCTTTGCGTCCACGAGCGCTGAGTCACCCGAAGAACGTGAAAATCCATGGAACCTTCTGGAGCGATCTTTCGAGGACGGGGCGATTCCCGTCATCGGGGACGAAGCCGCCGTGAAATGGCAACTGCACCTTGGCCTCGGGCGGGATTTGACGATCACCGACGAGCGAGGGCGCGACGTGGTGCTGCGCTTTGTAGCGCTGCTGCAGGGGAGCGTTTTGCAAGGCGAACTCGTGATCGCGGAGCGGCGTTTCGAGGCGCTGTTCCCTTCGCAAAGCGGTTACGCGTTTTATTTGATCGACGCGCCGCCGGACCGCGCGGATGAGGCCGCCCGATATCTGGAGCGCCGATTGGAGTCGTTCGGTTTCGACGTGACCTCGACGGCGCTGCGGTTGGCTGACTACGCCGCGGTTCAGAACACCTACCTGTCCACGTTCCAAACGCTTGGCGGATTGGGTTTGGTGCTGGGCACGTTCGGGCTTGCGGCCGTGCTGCTTCGCAACGTATGGGAACGGCGCGGCGAATTGGCTTTGATGCGCGCCGTCGGCTTTTCCACGGCGTCTCTCGGTTGGATGGTCTTGATCGAAAATGCCGCACTGGTAGCCCTCGGATTGGCGGCCGGGCTGGTTCCCGCTGCGGTGGCGGTTGCGCCTCATCTTGCGCAGCGGGCACAGACCATCCCTTGGGTGTCACTAGGTGGCACCATAATGGCGGTATGGATCGTGGGCGTCGCAGCCGGTGCCGTAGCCCTGATCCCCGCGCTGCGCACGCCGTTGCTGCCGGCATTGCGAACGGAATAGCGATTCGCCCTTGCGCCTACGCCAAAAACCCTTGTGGCACCAGTTTTCAACCGGTGAAACGCACGGGTTACAAACCCGTGCCACATTGTTGGGATAGGCTCTTAGCGCCCTGAAAGGGAGTCGTGCGTGAGCTCGGAGAGTGTAGGAGAAGGGTAATGGCCAACGGAGCCGCGACCGTAAGGAAGCGGTTCTTCCCGCGAAACCGGACCGCTTCCTCACGGGCGCGGCTCTGAAAGATATCCCTCAAGCACGCTCTGAGGCAAGTTTCGCTACAATTTCGTTGGCGATTGCGCCGGGAGTCTTAGTCGAGGCATCGACGGTGCAGTCTGCGGCGGCCTCGTAGTACGACTGCCGTTTGGCCAACAGGTGTGTCACCTCATCGAGTCCTGGTAGAGCGGTCAAAGGCGGGCGCGAATCAACCGTCGTTGCGTCGCCCTTCATGCGTTGCCAAAGCACTTCCGCAGGGGCGGTCAGCCATACGATCATTGAATCAATCCGAAGTGTCTCGACGTTACGTTTATCCAGCACGGCGCCGCCGCCGACGCTGATGACCGCCGGCGCAAGTGCGAGCGCTTGCCGGACGGCATCGCACTCATGTGCCCGAAAGCCGGCTTCCCCTTCAAGATCAAAAATTTTCGCGATGGATCTTCCAGTCGCTTCGCAAATCAACAGGTCGGTGTCAACCAGATCCATGCCTTGAAGCGAAGCCAGCGCGCGACCCACGCTCGTCTTGCCGCAACAGCGCATGCCGATCAAAGCGATGGAGGATCGGCGGGGATCATGCGACAGGGCGCTCATTCGGAGCTACCCGCGTAGCGCCGAATTTCATCAGCCACGATGCGATAGGCCCGGCCTCTGTCCGGCGCCTTGGATGTCCAAAGCTCGAATTGCATGGCCGCCTGACGAATGAACATGTCCAACCCGTTCAACGTCTGCACTCCCGCCTGGTCAGCCTGCCGAAGCAACTGCGTCTGCAGCGGATGATACACCAGGTCGAACACCAACCGGCATCCGTCGAGCGAGTCTTGCGGCATTGGACTCTCGTTCACCCTAGGCCACAGGCCGACGCTCGTGCAGTTGATCAGCACCTTACCCTTGCGACCCGCGCGATCCTCCCACGCCGCGGCGCGGGCGCCATGTTCGTCGGCGAGTCGGCGGGCCTTATCCAACGAGCGGCCAAAAATGGTCACGTCGCAGCCGAACATCGAAAGACCGTACAGTACCGCACGGGCAGCGCCGCCGGCGCCGAGCACGTCCACCGTCAGGCCGGTCAGTTGAGAGGGCGGGCAATCCAGCG
>JADFMZ010000230.1 GCA_022563615.1 Planctomycetota bacterium | reverse complement strand
TATACTAGGGTTTAACAGTATGTGTAAGCGGTGTTGGGAAAAAAGTAAAACGGAGAATGTAAGTAAGTATGTTAAAGGTGATATCTTTAAGATAAGTAAACCGTGTGATGTATGGAATAAAACTTATTTATTATACGGTAAAGATGTCTCGCTGGAAGAACGTTTAATGAAACTTTATAGGCAATTGGTTAAGTGGGAAGGTCAATGTGAAGAAGGTATCGCTGACGACTTGTTGGCCGATGTGCTTTCTGGTTTTAAAACACCAAAAATATTTACAGCGTACAATTATAAAGGCGAAACGATTACACATTTGCCGTATAACATTGAAGCTGAAAATGTAACACCTGTTTATACGGAGTTTAAAGGTTGGAGCGAAGACTTGACTTGGTCGTGCTGCGCGGATGGCGCCAATCAAGTTTGGATGGAACCGCCGGTTTGGCCCGCTATGGAGTCACTCAATTGCGGGCTACAGACTGTACGATGCCCTCAGCCCGAGCGCGAATGCTCTGGAAGTCGCGCTCGGCAAGATCCCGGGGTACGAAAAGGCTCCTCACGAAACCTACCCCGGCACAGCCGGCATGAAGATAATCTTGAACATTTTCGGGCGTGACGCCAGCCGTTGGAAACAGTCGCAAATGGGGCAGCGGACCCAGGATCGCCCGGATAAACTCGACGCCGCCCGCCGGTGCGGGGAAGACTTTCACGAAATCCGCGCCGGACCGATAGGCCTTTTCCATTTCCGTGGGCGTAAAGCTACCGGGGATGCTCACGACGCCGAGCGCCCCCGCTTCCTCCACAACCTCCGGATCCACGATCGGTGAGACCAAAAACCTCGCACCAGCCAACACCGCGTCCCTGGCCAATTGAGGCGACAGTACCGTGCCGGCCCCGACCAGCAGATCGCTGTTTTGAGCGAACTTCGACACGAGCTCCAAGGCGCCCGGCGTGGTGAGCGTAAACTCGACGATGCGAAACCCGCCGTCCACGGCGGCCTGCATGGCGTCAGACGCAAGCTGCTGGTCCTCGGTTCGGATGATCGCACTGACGCGCTCACGCAGAATGAACTCAACGGCTGAATCTCGCTGTGATTTACTCACGGGTTGTTACCTCCTAGAGCAAGCTCTATTCAAACGCGGTCGGACATTGGCCGATGCTACAACGATAGCGGGTTATGCGCTGGATTCCATGTTCTGTCCATCCGCGCGCCCTTGAGTCAACGTGCCCGAGAAGACCTGTCTGAACGCACGCTAGGAGACAAACGCCTATGAACGCGAGTGTACTGGAATCGATCAAGACGTCAGCAGCCGTTCCCTCCATGCCACAGGTCGTCCTGCGTTTCCTGGAGATCATGCAGGATCCGGAGTTTGAATATTCGGACCTGGTCAAGGTGCTCTCCGCCGATCCTGGAACGGTGAGCGAAGTGTTGCGGTTGGCCAACTCCGCGCTGTTCGGCGTGCGCCATAAGGTCGTTTCGATTCGCCAGGCGTTGACCCTCCTGGGCCCCAAGCGAACCCGGTCGCTCTTGCTCGGGCGGTATCTGGTCGACGCGATGTCCAGCAAGCCGGTTCCCGGTCTGGACATGAGCTACTTCTGGCGCCGCTCGCTGGCGTGCTCCGTGCTTTCGTCGCATTTCGCCGGCGCGCTGGTGCCCAAACAGCGTGACGAGGCGTTCATCGGGGCGCTCCTGGCGGACATCGGCATCCCCATCCTGAGCGAAGCATTTTCGGAAAAATATCGGACGATCGCGGAACGTCATGCTCCACATGAGGCCCCCGTTTCCCAGGAGGAGGAACTGGATCTGGTCGAGGTCACGCATGCGCAGGTATCAGCCATGGTCCTGTCTCATTGGACATTGCCCGAGGGGATTACGCGGGCGGTGAACATGCACCAGTCGGCCAACCCGGGCGACGACAAATTCGCCACGGTGGCCCGAATCATCCACGGGGCGGATCGCATTGCCAAGCTTCTTTGCGAAGCGCCGAACCAGGAGATCATATTGAGCGTTTGCACCGAATCCGCCGCATTTGCCGGGCTGAACGTAGACGTGCTTGCGGAAGCGCTGCCCACGGTCGAGCGGGACATCGAGGAGATGGCGGACGCCCTTCGCATCGACGTCATCCCCAGCAGTGTGTATACGTTGGTCGCCAAGACTATCCGGGATACACTGGTCAGCTCGGTGGGGAAATGAGAGAACAGGCCACTTCCACAATTCAGCTCGGGCATCGTCCCACGTAGTTGTGCTGGTTTGTGCCGTAAG
This sequence comes from Planctomycetota bacterium, assembly GCA_022563615.1. GTDB lineage: Bacteria > Planctomycetota > Phycisphaerae > UBA1845 > UBA1845 > JADFMZ01. The sequence continues at coordinate 3,319 of JADFMZ010000230.1, read as the reverse complement.
AACAGGGCGAACCTTCCAGCGGACCTCCGCTATTCCGGTAAAACGCAGGGTACCGCAAAAGGTAACGCAAAGATGGCCTTTGCCTCACACGTTGCGCTTCCTTGGCCCAGCCGTACTGCTCAGCAACTCAGCGGGAGCTTCGCCCTTCCGAGGTGCAACCAGCAAAGTCGAGGCGGATCTGGCGCAGAGTTACCCGTCGTTTTGTGGGTGTGCCACTGCTCTTGAGCAGTGCACAAACTACCCGAAAACCACCGTGGGCTCTGTTTGAAAGCAGTTGCAGACGAGAACTTTGGCGCTGCAGCGGGTGCCCCATCTCTTTAGAGGTGGGGGCACCGAGCTAGCCTCCCATTTGCGTCCCCCAAGCCTGAAGCCATTGGGCACCAAACCGGCGAAATTACGTTCAATTGGCGCCCTGGCCGGGTATCGCCGACCGTTTCTCCGCTACTCCGACGTCGGCCCATCACTCCTGCCCTCCCGTTGTTGTTCTCCAAGAGACCCGAGAGCGCTGCTTGGGCAAAAGACTCGGGCCGCATCCTAGGCGCCATCCCTGATTTTCCGAGTCGAAAGGGCGCTCACTGCCAAAAAAAATGCGGACGAAGTTTACGCCGGAAGTTTTGCGGTGTCCGGTAAGATACGCCTCTTGCCACGTCATCCAGGGGCGTGCCGGGTTATCGGGTCGGTTGCCTGCACAGGCGGTTTCTCCAGGGCGTCCGGATGTATGAACGTGGTCCGAATGTCCTAAAGACCGTTTATCGGCGCGACGATTGTTTCGGTTGTCCGGCAGTTGTTTATTGGGCCGCCGCCCTGGTGTTGGTGGTGTAGGGGCATGGACCTTTGCCTTTACTGCTTGAAAGCCAAGTGCCGGTAACAAACACTCGGGTTCGGGCGATCGCAAAGTCGCCTTTCGATGAGCCCAATTGTGGAGAGCTTTACTCTACCGTAGTTGAAAGTCCGTTACCGCGTTTGCTTTTCGGACTTCGTACCCTGGCAACGCCAGTCGAGCGTCACCGACAGTGTTCGGGACGAACTCGGCTTCGACGCCCCTGTTGGAGGCACGAACGAGGATGGGTCGGATCAATAGCAACGTCGAGTCGTTGATCGCACGGCGCGCACTGAACACCAACAATACGTCGTTGAATCAGGCGCTCCTGCGGCTCAGCACGGGTCTACGAATCAACTCCGGCCGTGACGACCCCGCAGGTCTCATTGCTTCGGAAACCCTGCGCTCCAGCTTGCGGGCGATCAACACGGCGGTGCAGAACGCCGTTCGCGCCGATACGATCGTTTCCGTAGCCGAGGGGGGTTTGCAGGAAATCAGCTCCCTGCTCTTGGAGCTTGAGAATCTGGTCGACCAGACCGCCAATGAGGCCGGTGTGACCTCGGATGAGGTGTCCGCCAATCAGTTGCAGATCGACTCGATTCTCGCGTCGATCAACCGGCTGGCCGAGGCAACGGCGTTTGGCGGCAAGAAGCTGCTCAACGGCAATCTCGACTTCACCACCTCCGGCATCAACATCAACGAAGCGACCGGGGCGGCGCTGACCGATCTGGACAAAGTGCAGGTCAACTCCGCCAAGGTCGCTGCGGGATCGTTCCGGCAGGTCAATATCAATGTCGTCACACCCTCAGAGGTCGCGCTGGTCAGCGCCGTGGCCGCGGGCACCGACAGCAGCGGCGTTCTGAACGGAACCATCAACGGCGTCACCACGATCCAGATCCGGGGCAACCTCGGCAGTGAGATTCTCAGCTTCGCGTCCGGGACATCGACGGCGACGATCGCCACCACGATCCAGGCGTCGTCGGAGTTGACCGGCGTTTCCGCCACGGCGTCGGCAGCCACGGGCGGGCCGGCCTCGCTTGTGTTCCAGAGCACCGAGTACGGAAAGGATCAGTTCGTTACGATCAGCATCATCCAGAATACCGCCGGGTTCGTATCCCAGGCCGCCGACACGACCGACTACGGCGTCAATGGAACGGTGACGGTCAACGGCGCCAATGCCGTCGTGGCCGGGCTGGACGTGTCGGTCAATTCCGGATCCCTGGCGATCGATTTGAGGCTGACCTCAACATTTGGAAGTACGGCCAACGGTACGACCTCCTTTGAGATCAAGGGCGGCGGGGCGGTCTTCTCGATTTCACCCACGGTGGGGCTTTCCGGTCAGGAGTCCATCGGTATCGCAGAGGTCTCGACGGCCAAACTGGGAAACAAGGGCCTCGGATTCCTGGCCACCTTGGGCACGGGTTTGGCCAACGATCTTGCGGCCAAGAACTTCACCACCGCCCAGAAGATTGTCCGGGCCTCCATCAATCAGATCGCCACGTTGCGAGGGCGGCTCGGAGGTTTTCAGAAGAACACGCTGGTCACCACCATGAACTCCCTGCGAATCGCCGCAGAGAACGTGACCGCGGCGGAGAGCGCCATTCGGGATGCCGACTTCGCGGTGGAAACATCGAATCTGGTGCGGGCGCAGATTCTCGTGGCCTCCTCGATCCAGGTACTGCAACTGGCCAATGCCCAGCCGCAGAACGTCCTGGCCCTGCTCGGCTAGCGCTGGGCCAACCGTGTTCTAACGAAAGGCACGGTCGACCCACGCCGTCGTTGGCCGGGGGATCGGTCTGGCGGTCGATTCCAATCGCTGGCCGATCGCATGTGCGAACTCGGGCAGAGTTACTCCAACCCACCTAAGCCTGTCGCCTGTCGCCTGAAGTCTGTAGCCCGAAGAGGCGTCAACTCGTGGGCTGCATGATCCCGATGGCGAGGCCTTCCGGGTCGGCGAACATGGCGAAAAAACCGACGTTGGGGATGGGCGTCTTGGGAACGAGCGTCTTGCCGCCGTTCTCGATGGCCTTGGCCAGCGTTGCGTCGAGGTCGTTCACCTGAAAGTAAATGTTGGCGCAAACATTGGGGGCATCGTCCGGCTTGGCGAAGATGGCGCCGGAGGGCTCCTGCCCCGTGTTGACCAGCGTGTAACCCGGTATCGACTCCCGGTCGAACGTCCAGTCGAAGACCTTGCCGTAAAAGCTCATCGCCCGGTCCGGGTTGGCTGTCATCAACTCAAAATGGCACAATGGATTCGGCATAGTTACTTGGATCCGCGAAACATCGATTCGATACGTATTTACCGTGTTTTCCGACCCGAGCCGCAGGCTTTAGCCTGCGCGAACGCAGAATGGCGACGATCGCTCAGGACGAGAGAACCCCCAAACCGATCCCACGATCGTCAGCAACCGGTTTGGATACGTTAAACACATACCCGTTACCCGGATACGCTAGGAGGGAAGGGCTTTCCCGTCAATTCTCCCCGGAGTTGGGATTTGC
>JADFMZ010000229.1 GCA_022563615.1 Planctomycetota bacterium | reverse complement strand
GTTGTTGGCCATCGGCGAGATGTAGTTCATCCGATCCGTAACCACCACGTACTGATTGTAATTGAGATGCTCGCCGAGCTTCTCGAACCCGCTGTGCAGATAGCCGATGTGCACCGTGCAACTGAGGATGCGCTCCCCGTCCAGCTCCAGCACGTGACGCAGCGTCGTATGGGTGGCGGGGTGCTGAGGCCCCAGGTTCAGAACCCAAACGTCGCCGCCAGGCTCCTCCCGCACATAGGTGGCCGGCGCGACGGACGGTTCCTCTGTCGGTGTCGTCGTCATGGCACGTTTCTACGCATCGTTATGATTATGCCCTTGGCATTCAAAGGCTCCGAGCCGCGGGCTTCAGCCCGCGCGACACTTCGGACTCCTCTGTCCGTCAAGCGCTTTCCGTCGTGATCCGCTCGAAAGCCTCACGCTCTCCTCGGCCGCGAAGCGGATAGTCCTTGCGGAGGGGATGGGCCTTGAATCCTTCCCACGTGAGAATCCGCCTGAGGTCCGGATGCCCGTCGAACCGTACGCCGAACATATCCCACACCTCGCGCTCCAGCCACTCCGCCCCCTTCCAGATGCCCACGACCGACGGCACCTTCGGATCAGGGTCGTTGACGAAACATCGGACCCAAAGTCGATGCTCCTTCGATAGGGACAAGAGAGAATAGATAACGCCGTACCGGTCCCGAGCCTTGGGAAAGTTCAGATAGTCCACGCAGGTCAGGTCGCAAAGCTGCTCAAACCGGCATCGCTCGTCCTCGTACAGAAACCGCAGGACGTCGAGCAGCCGATCCGCCGGCACGCGCACGCAAAGCTGCACATCTTGTCCGGTGGTCTGGGGGTTCAGCGGCGCCGGAGCGAAGTCCAGTCCGGCGAATTGGGCGCCAAGCGCTTCAACGGCAGGGTGGGCGATGTTATTCACGCTCGTTCGCCGACTCCGTTTCGACATGGACCTGCACCGTCGGTTCGACTACCAGGCCTAGCCCGCGCTGACGAGAAGGGCCTTGCACCCCCTCGGCTTCGACGATTCGCTGAATCGCCATCACGCCTTCGAGCAGCGTTTCGGGACGCGGCGGACAGCCCGGAACGTACACGTCCACCGGCATGAACTGATCGATTCCCTGAACCACGGCGTAGGTGTCGAACACGCCGCCCGTGCTGGCGCAGGCGCCCATGCTGATGACCCACTTGGGTTCAGCCATTTGCAGGTAGATCCGCTGGAGCACCGGCATCATCTTGATCGCCACGCGACCCGCCACGATCATCAGATCGCACTGGCGCGGGCTGAACCGCATGACTTCCGCCCCAAAACGGGCGATGTCGTATCGACTGGCGCCGGTGGCCATCAACTCGATCCCGCAGCACGCCGTGGCGAAAGGCATAGGCCACAGTGAGTTCTTCCGCGACCAGTTCACTCCCTTCCGGCGAAGCAGATCAACCAAATAATTGAGCTTGGTCGCCAGGAACTCTTCCTTGGTGGCTTGATACGGCGGGATCGATATCTCTAGTCCCATCGAAACGCCCCCTTCTTCCATTCATACAGCAGCCCGAACACGACCAGGCTGACGAACATGCCCATCCCTACCAGCAAGAACTCTTTGCCCGCGACCATCCCGCCATCCAGCGGGATGGTTTCACCATGAACGGCACATTGGTAGAAGATCGTCGCCCAGGGCCACAGCAGAACAAGCTCCACGTCGAACAAGAGAAACAGAATCGCAACGATGTAAAAACGGATGTGCATGCGCCGACGCGTGTCGCCGACGATCGGCACGCCCGATTCGTAGGGGCTGTCCTTGACCGGCCCGTGGCGCCGTGGCCCGATCACGTGGGCCAGGATGAGCATGCCGGCCGCGACGATCAGAACCATCGCGACGGTCGCGCCGATGGCAGCGTAGGGTTCTATAGAGTCCAAGAGCATCGCCCCGCTGTTGCGGTCCTCATAAGTGTTCGAGTACAGGCCTCGAACCGGACAAACCCGACACAGCCCACCGTTGCATCGGCAACGGAAGTTGGCTTCCTATGGGACTCTATTAGACATTGTCTCCAGAAGCTATCCATACGAACCGGAAAAATTGCACGAAGTTGACATAAAGACTTATAAAGTATTAGCTTATATCGCAAGCGCGTTGGTCGATCGTCATGCGAAAGCGTGTGGCTTCCCAAGCAAGCCATGGACTCACATTTTGATAGCCGTGCGGAAGTAATCGACCGTACGGCGCAGCCCGTCGGCGAAGGACACTCGCGGCTGCCAGGCGATTCGCTGGCACGCCCGGGTTGTGTCTGGGCGGCGCCGGACGGGATCGTTCTGAGGCAGCGGGCGAGACTCTATTTCGAGCCGCCGGCCCAGAATCTCACCGAGAGACTCCACGATCTCCAGCATGGAGCGCTCCTCGGTGCTGCCGATGTTGACGGGTTCAGACGCGTCATCGCCTTCGTAGGCGATCAACGACAGGATCCCTTCAATCAGGTCGTCCACAAAGCAGAAGCAGCGCGTCTGCGATCCGTCGCCGTAGATCGTCAGCTTTTCACCCCGCAAGGCCTGCACGATGAAGTTCGAGATCACGCGCCCGTCCCCGATTGCCATCCGGGGGCCAAACGTATTGAAGATGCGCGCTATGCGAATGTCAACCTTGTTCTGCAAGTGATAGTCAGACATGAGCGTTTCAGCCACGCGCTTACCCTCGTCGTAGCAGCTTCGAGGTCCAATGGGATTGACGTGGCCCCAGTAGTTCTCTTGCTGAGGGTGCTCTTGGGGATCACCGTACACCTCGCTGGTGGACGCCTGCAAAATCCTGGCCTTAACACGCTTGGCCAGGCCGAGCATGTTCAACGTTCCCATCACCGACGTCTTGACCGTCTTGACCGGGTTGGACTGGTAATGAATCGGTGAGGCTGGACACGCGAGATTGAATATCCAATCCCCCTCCAACATAATCGGGTTGACCACGTCGTGGCGGATGAATTCAAACTCCGGCCGGTTCAACAGATGGGTGATGTTGCGTTTGGAGCCCGTAAAGAGATTGTCCAAGGCGATGACTTCGTGCCCATCCGCCAGCAGTCGGTCGCATAAATGGCTACCCAGAAACCCCGCCCCGCCGGTCACCAGAGTTCGCACGACCTTGTCTCCTTATTGAAGTTCTTGTACGGCTGACGGCGTGGCCCGCCCGGCGTCGGCTGTGTGGAAAGCGCGAATGCTCGATGCAACGTATTGAAGTTCGTCGTCCGTAAGCATCGGATGACACGGCAGCGACAGGACTTGGTCACAGATTCTCTCGGCCACCGGCAGGGCGCCGCGTTCATATCCGAGTGACGCAAAACAGGGCTGCAAGTGCAACGGCACCGGGTAGTAGACGGCCGTATCGACGCCGCGATCCCGAAGAAACGCCGCCAGGTCGTCGCGCCGATCCGAGAGAATCGAGTACTGGTGATAGACCGGCTGCTGGTGCTCCGCCGCATAGGGCGTCGTCACCGGTGCGTCGGAAAGCAATTCGTCGTACAGGGCGGCGTTGTGCCGGCGTCGCTTGGTGAAGTGGTCGAAGTGGGGGAGCTTGGCCAGCAGGATGGCTGCCTTAAGCGTGTCGAGCCGGAAGTTGCCGCCGACTCGATCATGGATATAGCCGCGCGATTGACCCTGATTGCGAAGCTGCCGCGCGATCCGGGCCAGATCCTCATCATTCGTGAGAATCATTCCACCTTCCCCGAAACCGCCGAGGTTCTTCGTCGGATAAAAGGACAAGCAGCTCGCCCGCCCAAGCGTGCCCGCGTACCGCCCTCGGTAGTGGGCATCGATCGCCTGAGCGGCGTCCTCGATGACGGCCAACCCGTGTCGCTTAGCCACGGCGTTAATCGCATCCATTTCGGCGCACTGCCCGAACAGGTGGACGGGGATGATCGCCTTGGTGCGGCTGGTGACGGCGGCCTCGATCCCGCTCGGATTCAGGTTGAACGTGCTTGGATCAATATCGACGAACACGGGTCGGGCGCCCAGCCGTGACACCACTCCGCCTGTTGCAAAAAAGGTAAGAGCTGGAACGATCACCTCATCACCAGGTTCCGTTCCGATCGCCATCAACGCGCAGAGGAGTGCGTCCGTGCCGCTGCTGACGGCTACGGCATGGGCAATATCGAAACGGGCACACAGTGCCTTCTCGAACCGCAAAACCGCAGGCCCACCGATGAATTGTTGATCTTCCAGGACGCCGTCGATCGCGGCGCGGACCTCATCCGCAAACAGTTCATATTCCCGTCGCAACTCCAACATACGCACGCGTTTCATGTCAGGCGACAGGTTAGTCGAAACAGCGGCTGATGGGAATCCAAACGCCGCCCGAAATCAGGCCGGCGCCATCGCCCGATCTCACCATTGGATTTCAGGAAGCGCCGCAACACGTTTCGCCCAATGCTCGTTTCTTGGGTCGCTTGTGGGACGCCGACCGGCGGGGATCGCGTTTCTCTCGGCCTGGATCATCGGACGGGGCGTCGCGTAGCAGCCGCTGGCGAGAATCTTTCGATAATTGTAGAAACGTTCGTCTCACCAATTTGTCCACGCCCATCTCTTGGTCCTCCAGCAGGCCTTGCAGCATCCTGGCGCGATCCAGACCGCCGGCCTCCGAAAAGCGCCGGACGTACTCCGACGCGCAGACCTGGACCAACGTCTCCTCCAGTTCGTCGTCGATCGGGGCGTCGAGCCCCAGAGGGTGCATCTTGGCGCGTCGCCGCAACTCTCCGAACTCGGGGTCTTCGTCCAGCGTCTTGCGAATCGTATCCGCCAGTTGCGTGTTGCACTGCGACACCCGCGCGTAGGACGATTTCGTATCGCGGGCTATCTGGCGCAGGGGTCTCTTACTCTCCTCGTGCGGTATGAGGAAACGTTCATCTGCAAGCAGCCGCACCAACCGGTCTCGATCGCCTCGTATGGAGGCGCGCGTGCCCACGGACGTGCGGGACGTATGCACGGCACGTTCGTATTTTTCGCGCACGCGCTGGCCGATCGTTTCGTGTGATGAGTCCGGCGGCGCGAGTGGATCGGGTTGATGCCGGTCGGCCGCCAGGAATCCCATCGCGTCGGTCAACGAATGCCGGGTCGGATGGAGTGCTTTCGCTTCGCGCTCAGTGGGTTGCGCTGAACCCACACGCCGATCGCGGCGACGGTCAGGACCAGACCACCGACGATCAGGCCGGCCATCAGACCCCCCTCCACGGTCTCTGTCCCTCTCTCATCTGAGAGAAGCGATTTCACCAGATTCTTCATAACGCTTACTCCTTCCTTACCAGCCGGCGACAATCCGAACGCATTTCAAGTCTGCGCACTAAATGAATTGCAGTACGAGCAGACGCCGGTACTCCAAAAAAATAAAAACGGCTGAACGGATCAACCGTAACTCGATTACTTTTAGATAGGTGCTCCAAGCGGAGCGGAGACGGGGAGTGCGTCTCAAACCATTCGATCACACATGCTTCCAACGCTTCCTGTGCAGGGGTCGCCCAAAACCCTTGCATTCAGTACTTGTAACACGACTGCATGGGGATTGTCAACAACAAATCATCAGAAACTGTAAACCATTGTTACGTAAGTAGATAAAC
>JADFMZ010000228.1 GCA_022563615.1 Planctomycetota bacterium | reverse complement strand
AGCGCCTCCGAACGCGGGATCATCTGAATTTCCTGAATAATGTCTGCAGCGGTTGCCTTGGTTCCAACCACGTCCAGATGCGAATAGAACTGGCTGACCGGCATCGCGATCGGATGACGTGGGGCGGGTTGCTTCGCGGCTGGGAGAATCAGTGCCATCGGACGTTTCTGTGGTAGGCGTGCGTTCTGGGAAGACAGGTCACCCGTCGTCAACATACCGTCTTCCGACCTCGACATCGAGCCACAAATCCTACAAACCTGGGTAACTTCAAGCATTTCCGAAACGGCACGGGCAACTTCCAAATACCCCGGCTAACAGCGTCGATTTGCCCACACGGTGGCTGTGCAGTAGAATGATTGCAGAAAGGTCGAGCCGATATGTCCAAAATCATCGTTACCGATCCGCTGCTCAGCGAGTTGGACGGGTGTTTCACGCCGACCGAATTGTGTGATCCGTCTGGTCGAAGCCTCGGTCATTTCCTGCCCTCTGGGGCCGCGGCATTCCAGCCGCGCGATTCCGATCAGTGTCCGTACTCGCCCGAGGAGTTGGCTCGGATGCAAACGGAGGCCGGCGGCCGGTCGCTTGCCGATATTCTCGATAGCTTCCCAGCCGAATGAGATACACGCTCATCTGGCGCCCGACCGCCGAAGCGGCGCTGGCCCATCTTTGGAACACGGCTAGCGATCGACAGGCGGTGACTGACGCCGCCGACACAATTGATTCTGCCCTTCGCGACAGTCCATTACTCGTCGGCGAGTCGCGCGGCGGGAACACGCGGATCGTGATGGCCTCCCCCTTGGCGGTATACTGCGACGTGAGTGAAGCAGATCGAACGGTCCATGTGTGGGCCGTATGGCGATCGCGCGGTTCGTGATCTCCGTGTTTCCACAGCGCTGTGAATCGTGAGAGGGCCGGGCGCGTGATGGGATGCAGCGATAGCGGGAGGAAGAGTGACGAGAGGAGGGTGAGCAGGTTTCGCAAGCGCCTGACGTGCATTTCCGGCCGTGCTGTCGTATAATGTTAAGGCGACGGCAAGAAACGACATGTATTGAGGAGAGCCGCTTCGATGTCCCTGGATTCAAGCATTCCGCCGGGCGATTCATTGCCGGCGGAACAGGCGAGGCGATCTCAAGATCTGCGCCGTCTCATCGGGTTGTTCGCCACGGACGATTCCCCGCCATCATCAACCATCACATCACCAAAATAATGCATGCGTTTATGCGTGCATATGGTGACAAAATAAAAACCCGGATACGAATAATCATATCCCTGTTATATCTTATCCGATATTCCCCAGATGGAGTCGCGGCAAACCTGCGCGCGTGCTCACAGGGGCTTGATACCACAAATCCGGAAGACGAACCCAAGAAATCAAGTTGCCTGACCCGATTTTGATTTGCGAAGGGTGCTCCGAACCCTTTTCCGGGGTGTTCCGGCACAGTAATGCGAGCAAGAATCCTTTCGCTCTCGTTCTGGAATCCGGCCATTGATTTCACTCACAGGCTGGGCCGTCACACCGGCACCGGCTGAATCAGCCGGCGAATCCGTCTCAGGATGGCCGCGAACAGATTCCGTGAGATCGACACCTCCGCCATTTGGAAGCAGGTGTAGCGGGCATGGCTGACAACTTTCGCTCCGATCTTGATCAACTTGGTTTGCAGGGTGCGCAGGGACCAATGGCTGATGGATTGGGGTAAAGCCAAACGGCGTAGCAAGTTACCCAGGTTGTAGGCCAAGGCAAACAATTGCAAGCGCACCTGGTTTTCGGCAAACCCATGACAGGACAGGCGAGTCCAGTTGAGGGCGTACTTGCCTTCCTTGATCCACTGTTCAGCCGTGCCCCGTTGGTTGTAAAAGTGGGTCACCCTTCGCGGCGCCCAGTTCAGGTTGGTCACGATAAAACCCACGGCGGGAAAAAGTTGATCGACAAACCAGGTCACCTTGGCCACTACCCGCCGCGGTTTGTTCCAACTGGCCGCTTGATATTCGAAGTCGTGGTAGCGCACATCGGGCGTCCCATCGGCCTCGATCTTCGGGCGGGTCAATAGGTGCTCGATGTGCTGCTTCAGCAAAGAATTACTCTTCAGCCTGATCGCGTACCAAAACGCCTCTTCCTCCAGAAACTCATAGAGTTCCGGGAAGGCGAATCCCGCATCGCCCCGGAAAAACTTTTTGATAAGCCTTTCACGGTATCGCTCAATGACCGGTTCCAGCACCGACCGCCAGTCCTCGGCCGTGTGCACGTTGCCTTCGCGGAGCAGTGCACGCTCCAAGTCTCCGTGCTGGTTGAAGCAGAACAGGGGATGGTAACAGGTACATCCGAAGTAGCCATTGAAGGCACTTCCTTCCTGGTGGCCGTGGGTCGGGCTGACCGAGGAATCCAGATCGAGAACCAGCTTCTTCATCGGTTTTCGCCGACCGACCCGATCTATCCACCGCCCGGACAAATCCATCAGTACCCGTAGGTTCTCGCATTGTGTCAAGACTTCGGTCTCGAATCGGCCCATCTGGCTGGTCGAGGCTGCTCTGTGTTCTTTGGCATGACCGCCGACTACTTGCCGGATCGATGGATCCCGGCACAATCGCTCGGCATCGTTGGTATCCTCATAGCCGGCCAAGCGGCTGTATACCGATTGCCTGAACTGCGCCAACAGGGTGTGTCGTGTGTTCAGACCGGTGCGCGTGTCCACAAGGAGTTCGGCCACCATGTCGGTCAAATCCAACGCCTCATCCAACTCCCGAAAGGCGAGCAACCCCGCATCCGAAGTGACATTGGCTCCGTGGAATTCGACCTTCAACGAGCGGTCAAAATCGACCCGTAACGCTTCCCTGCGTCCCTCACCCATTGGGTTCTCCCATCAGCTATTCGTTTTCTCACTTTAACTTGCTGTTATTATACATGATACAACAGGTTTGGACCAGCAGAATCGTGAATCATCTGGGTAATGTGGGTTTAAGCAATGGAATGTAATTTTAAACAAAGGGAGGGGATGGACAGCCCCAAAGGCCTAGGTCTCTCGACCCGGAATTCCGTTTCTCTGGCTAGCGCCAAAGATTTCGGCCTAAGGGGCCCCCAGATTCATTTTAGCAGTTTAATTTATAAATACAAATTTTAGTTGCAGATTTTTCTTGACAATGCATAAGCGAGTAAGCATAATGGTCAGTATGAATAAACTGAATACAGAGAAACGTGCGCAGATCGTCGCCCTGCTTGTGGAAGGAAATTCCCTGCGAGCCACCAGCCGCATTAGCGGAGTGGCTTTCAATACCGTTCTCAAGTTTGCGGCGGATGCTGGCAAAGCTGCGGCTGCATACCAGGACAAGGCGTTGCGCAACCTACCGTGCAAGCGTGTCCAGGTAGATGAAATCTGGGCCTTCTGCTACGCCAAGGACAAGGATGTTCCCGAGCACATGCGGAACCAGTACGGTGTTGGCAGCGTTTGGACGTGGGTAGGAATTGATGCGGATACCAAACTCAACGTGTCATGGCTGGTTGGCAGCCGGGACACCACGGACGCTACGATTTTTGTTTCCGATCTGGCAAGTAGATTGGCAAACCGTGTGCAACTGACGTCCGACGGTCATAAACCTTATTTGGAAGCTGTGGAAACTGCCTTTGGGGCTGACGTGGACTATGCCCAATTGGTGAAAATCTACGGCACGGCTCCCGAGGCTGAGAAGCGGTACAGTCCGGCAGAATGCACTGGCGCCAGCAAGGTGCGGAGCACCGCGACCTGAGGTGAAAGCTCGCCCTCCTCAAGCCAAAGGTCGAGGTCCCACTCGCACCAGGCGTCAAAGTCGAGACCGGCGAATACAAGCCGCCACTGTCTGCCGTTGGTAACGAGCGCAAGCTGTTCGTCGCCGGCACGCAACCACTGGAGCACCTGGCTCGTAGCCCTGCGCCCTCGACCGATGCCGATGCGCTTCTCGCGGTCCAGGAAGACCGGCAGCACACCAGCCTTCCGGCTGCGCCAGAGCTGGCGAGGCTTGATCGTCTCGCCGGTGACGGCAACGCGGCCCCACTCGGATGGGACCTGGCTTCCACGCAGCCAGCTGCCCGCAGACTCGGAGAAGCCACAAATCTTCTGTAGCACGAAGGCAACGAACGCCGGCACGTCGTCGCTCCCGTCAAGAACGGCCGAAGCCCGCTTGCGCAGTTCACGCTCGTAGAAGGAAGGCAGCGGTTCAGGCTCGTAGGCCGCTATCTCGCGCTGACGCTGGGCGTCAAGCAATAGACCGCCGTGGCGCAGGCGATCCCAGCCCTTAAGCTCGGTGGTACTCACGACGCACCTCCTGGCAAGCGGACCTCGATGCAGACAGGAAAGCCTTGGGCGTCGCCAGACATGGTGTGTCGGTTCGGAAGCAGGTGTTTGAGGATGCGCTTACGCTCCTTCTCGAGCTGTTCGCGCACCTCTTTGTAATGGTGCGTTCGCCGGGCGATCTCCTCCTTCCGCTCTTCGATGGAGCGGTCGATCTTCTCGAGGCGCTCGGCCTCGTCAAAGAGCTGGCCCTGACGACGATCCGCTTTGAGCCTTTCGATCTCGCGCTCGAGCTTGGTCAGGGTGTTTTCGGCGATGAGGGCCGAGATCTCGCCCTGACGGCTGCGATAGCGTTCGTCCTCCTGCTTGCGGGCCTGCTCTCCGTCGAGATCGAGCTGGGCGCGGAGATCCGTCGTCAGCCGCCGTGCATGCTCGCGCAGGAACCGCCTGAGGTCGGGTTCGACCTCTTCCAGTAGGTCGCGGGCCCGCTCGTAATGCTCCTCGTCGTGCGTGGCGAACGCACCGCGCAGCGCGAGCGCCGGGCGGTGCGGAAGGGGATCGCCAAGGGCGCCGCCGCTCACCGGAAAGACCACTGTGCGCACCCAGTGATGGAAGGACTCGCGAAGATTATTCACCGCCAGCTCCTCAATGTTCAGGAGAACCAGTGCGTCCGCTCCCTGTGGGACACTTCCCAGGCGCACGGACCAACGGGAAACCGAATCGCCCGAGCCCGGAAACCGGCGGCGGGTGAGGGAGCTGAGCGCCTTCTGCAGCATCGGGTGCGAGAGATGCATCAGCAGAACGTCGGGACGGGGGGAGAAAATCACTCGGCCGCCGCCATCCTCGAGGGCGCCATCCTCAAGCGGCGCGCCCTCGGCCGCCCCCACGGAGTGGCCGTGCTCGCCGAGGGGCTCGCCTACAAGCTCGGCGGCCCGGCCGGGCTGGCGCAACTCATCGGCCGCTTCGGCGATCAACAACCCGCTCTGACCCGTTCCGACGCTGTCCGTGGCCGGGTCTGACACATACGGAATCCAGTTGGATTCGGTGCGCAGCGTGCCGCCACGTACGGGAAAGCCGGCTGGCAGGGCTGCTGAGGCACGTCCTGATCTAAGAGGTAGGCCAGGGACCAACATGATTCGGGTCCAGACCAACTACACTGTGGACCGCGAGACCTTTGATTCATTGCGGAGCCTGAGCGAGAAGCTGGGTTTTGAAAAAGACAAAGAGGCCGCGCGTGGTGGAAGATTCCCAACCCACCGCTTTATGGACACAGACACGTCCTTTTACTTCGGTCCAGGCATAGGCAGGCACGGCGGCGCTGTGCATTTCCAGT
>JADFMZ010000227.1 GCA_022563615.1 Planctomycetota bacterium | reverse complement strand
CCCTCGGCGGACCGCATCCTTCCGGGTTGATCGGTTGCGTGGATCGCCGGCCTGCATACCCCGTACCGCCAAGGTTTTCCGGTGGCTCCGATGTCGCCGGCTGACACGACTTTGCGCTGTACTGCTAGGGTGCCTAGCCAAGATGATCGGTAGAGTGGTTGCCGGTATGGGTGGCTCCCGACGCCGAGTGGGACGTTGTTTCCACGACAATACGCCGGTTCGTCTGTGAGTGGTCAAAGTTGATGTACCTAATGATGTGCATAATAAGGTAGTGATGGAAAGCGCGGTTCAGATCGGGCGGACGAGGATGGTCACACTTCCTTTCGTGCTGTCGGTCGTGTTGCTGGGAACGGCTGCGTTTCTTTCCGGCCCGATCGCGTCGCGGCTGGAGTTCAGGCTGGCCAAGCGAGCCCTCCCGCTCAAGAAGCCGCTGGCGGCAGTTAGTGAATCCGCATTGGACCCCTACCGGATCAGGAAACGCAATGCGCTGGAGCCGGCCGTCGTCGACGCACTAGGCACCGAGGAATATCTCGATTGGTTGATGGAGGACACCAGCGTTGAGCGATCGAGCCCGACGCGATTCCTTCGCTTGTTCGTCACCTATTATTCGGGCGGGTCCAACCTGGTTCCCCATACGCCGGACGTCTGTTACTTGGGCGCCGGTTACGCACTATCCCAGCCACATGAGAACAAGAAGATTGAGGTTCCCGCGCTCGGATTGGATGCCGCCATGGTGCCGGTCCGTTTGTGCACGTTCGCCAGGACGGCGGTCTTTGATCGAGTCGAGACCTCCGTGGTGTATACCTTCTACACGAACGACCAATTCGTAAACACGCGAACGGGCGTGCGTCTGGGGATTCACAATCCGACCCATCGGTATGCGTTCTTCAGCAAAGTTGAGGTAAGCTTTCCCAACGCGACGCGTCAGCAATGTCTCGATGGAGCGCGTAAGCTGTTTGATCGCGTGCTGCCGGTGCTGATTCGCGATCATTGGCCTGATTTTCAGGCGGCGGAAAAGGCCGCCCGCGCCCATCCCGAAAACAATGGATAAACGCCCATGGCTGGTAAACGCCTGAACAAGAAACTCATAATCGTCCTAACGCTCGTCGTCTTCGCAGCCATGGTCGGCCTCTCGATCGTGATGCTGAGTCAGTTGCAGCGGCGCGACCCGAAGTATTTCGTCGAGCTTGCGGAAGAGGCTCAGGCCCAAAGCCAATGGGAGCACGCCATCCTCTACTACAAAGAGGCCTGGCAACGAAGCCACGATGCCACCCACCTCCTGCGTCTTGGCGAGGTGTTGCTGAGCAACGGCGACGTGCAACACGCGCTGGCGAGCTGGCAACACGCCCTCGTGAACGAGCCGACGCTCATGGAAGCGCACCGCCGCCGGCTGGAGCTTCTCCTCGATGCCGCACGATTCGGCGAAAGAATTCGCGTATGGGAGCAGGTCCGCGAGGCTGCTCAGACCATGCTGGACGTTCAGACGGACCCCAACGACGCCGAGCGTGCCTTCGCTCATCATGCCCAAGGTGTGGCCTTGATCCATCTACAAACGCAGGACCCGTCGAACGTGGAGCGAGGTCAGGCCGAGCTGGAGAAAGCGACCGAGCTGGCGCCGGATTCAGTGGACTATCCCCTTGAGCTGGCCGCCCACTATTTCCGCGAAGGAGAGACGGAACGGGCCGATCGAATCCTTCACGAACTGCTCGAGCAACACCGGGCTCCCGGCGCGGCGTCCGCGAAAGTGCGAACGGCGTACGCGCGTCACCTGGCCATCCGTCGCCGGTTTGCAGAAGCCGAGGAGTACTTTCAGGAGGGAGTCGCCCTGGCGCAAGAGGACCATGACGCGCTGCTGGAGGCCCAACTGGCGCACGCGGCGTTTCTCTCGCAGAAATGGGCTCGCGCCGTCCGTGACAAAACCGGGAGCACCGACGCGCAACCCGTGTTCGACAGCGCCGAGCGAATTCTCCTGGGATGCGTCCAGGCCGATCCCGACAATTACGATCCCTACTTGTATCTGGCTCTCTTATATAAGTCATCCGGTCGGCACGCGGACGTGCTTGATGTCTGCGAGCAACGCCTGCAGCGAGGCCTGGATCGTAAAGGCGCGGACGCATCGCGCAACCGCATCAGCACCTTCCGCCTGATGATCCATGCCTCTGATGCATGCATCGCCCAGGCGATCGCCGCCGAACAGGAGGGCGACAACGGCCTGCGGGATGAGCGGCTCCAACAGGCGCAGCAGTATGTCGTGGACGCCGAAGGCGAATCGCCGAATCACCCTCGGGTGCTCAGCCAAGCCGCCCGCGTGAAAGTCGCCCGAGGCGAGCTTCGTGCAGCCTTGAAGGATCTTCGCGCCGCCGAGGAGGCCTACCGCTCCTTCAGCGCGGTCAATTGGGACAACGTCGTCGTTCTGGCGCGGGTTCATCTACGGCTCAATCAGCCTGGCGCCGCTAGGGAAGCGATCGAGCAGGTACTGGATGAGGCCGGTAGTCGACGCCCCACCGACCCCTCTTTTTGGACGCTCTACGGACAAACGTTGCTGCAAACCAACGAGATGGATCGGGCGTTGACGGTCGCCGACCGCATGTTGCAAATCAACCCGGAAAACGTGGACGCGCGCCGACTCAAAGCCGCCATCTACGAACGCCAGGGCAAGCGTACGGAAGCGGGCCGGCTCTTCGCCGAACTGACCGGAGATCGTGCCGTCCGAGCGATGCTGGCCGCCCGCGAACACGCCCTCGAAGGTGATTCCGAAAAAGCCGTCTCCATTCTGCAGGCAGCCTTGGAAGAACTCCCGGCTGAACCTCGCCTGGTCGCCGCCTTGGTCCACGAGCTTAATAACCTGGGTCGCCCCAAAGAGGCTCGACAGGTCGTTGCCGACGCCCTCGCCCACCAACCCGATCACGCCCACCTCAAGAAGCTGGCCGTCTTCGTTCAGGAAGACCTCTCCACACAGCAGCGCGACGAAGCCACCTTGGCGTTGATCGAGGCCGAAACGGATGCGTACAAGAGGAGCCTGGATCGGGTCAGCTACTTTCTTGCCAAGAAAGATTCGGCCAAGACGTTGAAGGCAATCAACGATGCGCTGGGGCATGTGGAACGCAAGGACACGGCGCTGGCGCGCGGCGCCACGTTGGCCCAGCACCGCGCGCTCCTGCGGGCCAAAATCCGGGTGGCCTCCCAACTTGAGGATACGGCGGCCTTGGAAGCCGCTCGCGAAGACGCGATCCGCTTCAACGTGGACGGTGTGGAGGGCAAGACCTTGCTCGGGCTGTTCCATATGGCTCGAAAGGAGTTCGATCTGGCGATCGGCGCGTTCCGAGAGGCCTTGTCCGCTCAGCCGACTGACGCATGGTCGCTCACGCATTTGGCGCAGTCTCTTCAGGCTCTGGGACGTGCCGAGGAAGCACGAGACGCCTACCAACGCGCAATCCACATCAACCCCAACGAGGCACTGGCCCGGAAAGGTTTGGCCGGGCTGGCCAAAGTCCGCGGAGACCTCGAAGCCTACGAAACCCACCTGGATGTTTGTCGGCGGCTGATTCCGAAAGACCCCTGGGTCCAGGCCGAAATGCTGGCCCAAAAAGAGCAGGCGGACCCGGCGGCGGCCATCACACGACGCGAGGAACTGGCCGCTGAGAACCCCGACGACGTGGGCAACCTTCGACGATTGGCCTCTCTGTGCGAAACGATCCACGACCTCACCCGAGCGGACGCCTATCATGATCGAATCCTGGCGCTTCGTGCGGATGATCGGGACACGATCCTCCTAGCCGCACGGTATTACCGCCGCACCGACCGGCCGGATCGGGCGCTCGATCTTCTGAATCGCTTCACCGCCTCGCGCTCGACCGCAGCCCAGCGCGCCGATGCCCGTATCCTTGTGGCAGAGCACCATATGGCGCAAGGCCACGACGACCGCGCCGAAGAGGCGTTGCTGGCTGCTGCGAAATCCACCCAAACGCCGGAGCCGGCTCGAAGCCTGGCTCAGTTCTTGCGCACCACGCGGGACGATCCGCGTCGGGCGCTGGTGTGGTTCGACAAAGCGGTGGAGTACGCCCGACAAACACAGTCCCCCTTGCTTGCGAGAGTTCTCGAAGCCCGTGCGGCATGCCGACTGGACCACCGGATCAACGACACAGCCTCAGCCGGGCGCGACGTCGCGGAGTTGTTGGAGCGGTTCCCCAACGAATCCAGCGCCTACCTCCTCAGCAGCGAGATCCACGCACGCGAGGGGCGGATCGACGAGGCTGTTGCTGCGCTTTCCGAGCATCTGACCAAGCGGCCGAATGACCCCTATGCCCTCTATCGGCGGGCACGGCACGAGGCCACGCGCGGTCGGCTCGCTGGGGCCATTGCGGATTTGGAAGCCGCCAAACGTGCCGCGCCTCTGGCACTTCGGCTGGAACCGAGAATCCTGTTGGCCAGCCTGTACGACCGTTCCGATCGGAAGGACTTGTGGATTCATGAGCTGGAGTCGCTGGCTGAAGAAGCGCCCGACGATCCGCGGGCTCTTGAAGAACTGGTCCGCGCCTATCTGCGTGAACGGCGCTCGGACGATGCGGATCGAATCATAACCGCGCAGATCAACCGGACGCAGGATAAACCCGAGGCCGAGTGGTTCCAGCTTCGAGGAACGGTCTCGTTGGAAGTGGGTGAGTTCGAGAAGGCGCTGGGCGACTTCCATCGAGCCGCCCAGATCGAAGACTTCAGCGCCGCCAGCCTGACCCAGGTGTTCGATGCCTATCTCCAAGTCAGCCGATACGAGGACGGCGTAGCTTATGGCAGGCAACACGCCATCGAGAGTCGCAACGATCCGGTTCTCCTTTCGAGATACGGTGCGCTGCTCGCACGGTCAGGCCAAATCGAAGAGGCGGTGGAACAACTCCACCGAGCGATGGCTCGAGCGCTCACCGACAGGCCCGAAGCAACGCTGGTGGTTGCGGGAGCGCTTCCCACCGCGCTGGCCGATCCCGCCGATCTCGCTCAAGCGGTGACGCTGCTCCGACGCCGGCCGGCGCAGGGCATTGCAGGCCGCGCGCGGGATCGCCTCCTGGCGCGTCTCCACCAGATGGCTGATCGATTGGATGACGCCGTCGAGGTTCTCGAATCCTTGATTCAAACAGCCGAGGGCGACAACGAGCGGGCGACCTTGTTGCAGGAAATGGGCGACGTACACCAGCTCGCCGATCATCCCGATCGAGCCCGTAGGGCCTATGAGGAGGGCCTCAAGTATGCCCCGGACAACTGGGTCGCCTTGAACAATCTGGCGTTCCTGCTGACGAATGAGCTGGATCAAAGTGAGCGCGCTCTACCCTACGCTCGGCGTGCGGTGGAGCTGACCGACAATCCCGCAGCCCTGGACACCCTCGGATGGACGTATGTGGGTTTGCAGCAATATCCGGCGGCGATCGCGGAGTTGAGCCGGGCGTCGCGTCTGGCCCCAGGCGACGCATCTACCTTGTACCATCTGGGCGAAGCCTATCGTCGGGATGGACAGTTCACTGAGGCCACGGGCGTTCTGCAAAACGCCTTGGGAATCGCCCAGACCCAGGGCAATGACCGCCTGCGACCACGGATCGAGGATGCGCGG
>JADFMZ010000226.1 GCA_022563615.1 Planctomycetota bacterium | reverse complement strand
CTTCACCGTGTCTCGCATTCACGGGCCTCCTGCAAGTGTTTCGTGCCCGCCGTAAGCGGGTCTAAGTAGATCAGGTCCACGCAGCCGTCGGGGAGCTTACGGAACTGGTCCAGGCAATCGCCGCAGTAGACGATCCGTGTATCGAGCAACGCCGACGGTTTCCCGGTGCGGCCGGTCGGGGCGGAAGCGCGTTTGGCGGTGGTCTGCTTGGTGGAGGGGCGTTTTCGGGCCATGGCGTCACTCTACGCGAGGCGTTGTGCGAACGCTAATCCGCGCGCCACGCGTTGGACGACCTCCCAGCCCGATCAAACTCCGTCCATTCCAGGGAGACATCGCTCATCCCCTTTGCGGACGCGGGCCGTTACGCCCAGTCAGGGTCCGCCAAGCTGAAATACAAGGTTCAATAACTATCCCTCGAACGCTGAGTCCGCGTAAGGTTTGCTTCCCCTCCGAATATATCCTACGTGTTAAACGGGGCGATATGGGCCGTGTGGGCGAATCGATCGGGGCTGTTTGTGGCCCGCAGTAGCTCCCGCAGCAGGCCCTTCTTGATTACGCCCGTTTGGCGGTCTGCGGTACGAGTCTCATGGGGGGAGGGGGCATGGCTGGTCAACATCGGCGGCACGGTCGATGCTGGCCGAAATGCCCCCGTCGCGTATGGATCATTCCGCTTGGGCTGACGGTCCAGATGGCGCTGGCCGGGTGCGGCTTTACGGTTGAGCCGGATCTGAACCTGGACCGGCCCACGCTGGCGTCCACGGTCACTACGGCCATTGAGGACGTCATCCTTACAGCCGGCGCGGACACCGTGGAGAAAGCGCTTTCGTTCACCGCGACGCCGGCCTTCTGTTGCAATCCTTTGCTCATCCACTTTGATGTCACCCCAAAGGGCCGGGAGTTCCCAAGCGGAACGTCCATCGAGTGGGACTTCGGCGACGGAAGGACCGGCTCGGGCTCGACGACTGCAACTCACACCTACAGCGCGCCCGGCACCTACGTCGTCACGTTGAGCATTCGCCGCCCGTACGGCCCTATCGTTACCGCTGAACAAGTGTTATCGCTCCTGCTCGATAGCGATTCCGTGCTGAACGAACCCACGCTTGCCGACGTCGTGATCGATGCCCCGGTCGCGGACGATGACAACGATGACGACGATGACGACGAGCCGACGCGCCTGGCTGCCCATGCAGGGTCGGATCCGACGGTTGCGCCTGGCGAGTCGGTTCAGCTTGATGGAACCGGCAGCACCGTGGAGCAACCTGAGTCCACAACCTATTCGTGGTCGCAGATGGCGGGTCCGGCCGTCGTTCTCCGTGACGCCGGTTCGGTGACGCCAACGTTCATCGCCCCCCAAGTGGGTGATGGGCAAATGACACTTGTGTTCGAATTGATCGTAAGCGCAGCAGGCGCCTGGAGTTCAGACACCGTAACAATCTTTGTCGGGCAACAGCCGGCTGAACCGGCTGTTCCATTCCCGCCCGGCATGAAGGTGGTGTTTCTGACCGGCCCGGAGGGACTCGCCGGACCCGGGCAGGCCGAGGTCTCCTGGATCTTTACCGGCGGCGTGAGCACATCGAACGTATTCCTTCGCCGAGACTGTTGCGAGTGCCGGGATATCGACAGCAAAGTGCTAACGCCGGACCTCGACGGGGTCTACCGCAGCACGATCGAGATTCCCTCCGACGGCACGGTCTGGTACAGCGTGTTGTATACTTTGGAAGATGTCGCCTATCGCAGTCAGTCGGTTTACGTGAACCCGTCACCGGGAACGGGATCGGATGAGGCGCCGGCGGTGATCTGGGGCCACGATCCGAGGCATGACCCAGCCATCCTCCATGATATCCTAAAGCCGGGAATGGTCACACACGTTCTATTGTACGGCGGCGACCGGGTGGTTCACGAGTTTGACGACCCGAACGTGATGGAAGCCATCGCAATCTGCCGAAACGCAGGTATCAAGGTCATCTGGAGTCGGTTTCTTTGGAACAATTGGGGAAACTTCCAGACGCTCGACGACACGGTGGACCCACAATTCTACGCGTCGGCCGTTGAGCAGGTCCGAACTGAGGCGGACGCCCTGGGTGCGGATTTCACGGCGATGGATTGCGAGGCCTACATCAATACGCAGCTTGACGAATATCTCGCGAACCAGATCTCCTCCAACGACTTCGAAGCGATGGGTGCAGCCATCCAACAAGCCGCAACCCTTGGCCAGGTGGATTACGTTTTCCCTACCGGATTTCACGGCCGATCGCTCCACCCCAATCATCTTTATGGTCCCATGGGTCACATCCGAATAGCTGAGAGCACCTACTGGGATGTGCCGCACAAGAACTGCAGGATAACCTATCCGTATGACGTGTTCGGGGCCTTTGTCCGAACGACCACCGAAAGACCGGCATACGGCCTTGCTCCCTATTTCCTGCCGTATGATATCTTGCGACGTCGCTATCTTTGGAGTCAGGCGGATGGCGCTCCAGGAACTGTCAACGGGTTATTCCTGTATGGAGGCAGCCAGACCAGCGCCTTGGAGGTCGCAGCCATGATGGCGGCCTTGGTCGAGGCGCCGTAGTGCGCCGAGCTCTCCGAGTCGGTGACGCGTCGGAGGGTCCACGGCGTAACTCATGCCAAGGGTTTACATCGACCTGGTCTTTCGGCACGATAGCCACTGACGGTAAGTGCGAGCAAGGTCACGACTGACTGAGCCGAGACCGAGACGAATCGGTTTTCCGCTAAACCAACTGGGCCGTTTGCTAACGGGCGCGGATCGGCACAAGCGTCCAGGTAACGGTTTCGGAAACAGTGAATTGCAATGCGTATCGGCCTGTACCATGGTCCCTTATATCGCAGAGAAGATGGCGGGTACGAAACGTACGGCCCCTACGCCCGATACGTGCACGAGTTTGCCCGCCTCTGTGACGAGGTAGCGATCTTTGCGCCGGTGGCTACTCGTGATTCCGACTATCGGGGATGCGCGATCGAAGCGCCGAACGTGCGGGTTATTGAGCTTCCCGATTTCAGGACACATATTCAGGCCACGCGTCATCTCGCGACACTCTATCGAACGTTTCGCAGAGAGGTTCAAAACCTGGACATCATCAACTGTCGCAACACCGCGCCGTACGGGTACTTGTTGTACTACCTTGGACGCCCCCACGGCGTGGGGTTCTTTTACCACTTCACCTCCGATCCCTGGGAGATTCTTAGCGTCGGCCCCAAGTATCGTGGGTTGTTCGGTCGCCTCGCCCGATCCGCCTACCGAATGGATTTTCACATTCAGCAGCGCGTCATGCAGCATGTGCACTCGTTTGTGAACGGGCGCGTGCCTTGCGATCGCCTTCGGGCGATCAGCGATCGCGTCGAGCCGATTTTGTCCACCACCTTGACCCAATCCGATTTTGTCAAGCGGACGGACCACGCGCTGCACAAGCCGGTTCGGCTGCTCTACGTCGGCTACCTCAAGCACATGAAGGGGCTAATCCACCTGGTCGATGCCTTGAAGATTCTTGTTGACCGGGGCGAAAACGTGGAACTACATCTGGTGGGTTCCGGTCCCGAAGAAAACATGCTCCGCAGGCGGATCGACGGGCACAAGCTTGCCCGACGGGTCCACTTCCACGGATACGTTTCCATGGGACTGCTCCTTAACCGGCACTACGATAACGCGGATATTTTCGTCTTTCCATCGCTTTCGGAGGGAAGTCCGCGAGTCGTGTTGGAGGCCCTGGCGCATTCTTTGCCCGTGGTCTCAAGCGAGGTGGGCAGTGTCCCCGAGCTTATTACGAACGGTGAAAGCGGTATCATCGTACCCACTTGCGACGCCGGAGCATTGGCTGCGGGCGTGACAAGGTTTATTCACGATGATGCGCTGCGCACGCGCTGTGCGCGCGGCGGTTATGCCTCCGCAGATCAACACACAGTCGATCGTTTCGTCGGGCGGCTGGTCGAAAAGGCCAAAGAGATCAAACAATCGGGTGGAACAATGGCATGAAAGTTTGGTTGGTCAACCCATTCGACCCGCTGCCGGGAGAACAGGAACAGTTGGGTCGATATGCTCATCTGGCCGACGCCCTCCGCCAGGCCGGCCATGACGTACTTTGGTGGTCCAGCAGTTATTCCCATCGCTTCAAGCGAGACATCCAAGCCGATCTTGTGATGGCCGCCGCCAGAGACAAAGGCATCGAGATCCGGCTCGTACCCACGCCTAGGTATAGCCGCAACGTCTCGTTCAGCCGCCTCAAGAGTCATCGATCCTACGCCCGATCGTTCAATGAGTTGGCGCGAAACGAGCCCCCTCCCGACATCATCCTGGCAAGCTCGCCGCCGCTGGAATCAGCATGTGCGGCCTCAAAGCTCGGACGAGCTTGGAAGATTCCGGTGATCATCGACATACAAGACCAGTGGCCGGACAACTTCCGAAGCATGATGCCCAAAGCAATCCGCTGGTGCAGTGGGTGGCTGCTCGCGCGATACTACGCGATCGAGCGCGAGGCCTACAGCCTCGCGACGGGGATTGTCGGAGTGGCGCAGGGCTACCTGGATCGCGGACTGCACGTCGGCGGTTCCAAAAAGTTTGAAGGCGTGTTTCCTCTCGGTGTCAGCCTCAAGGCGGTGGACGAAGCCATCAAGCAAGGCGCCCAGCGGTATTCGGAAAAATGGCGAAAACCTGACGGGCAGATCTGGCTGGTGTACTTGGGCAGCCTTGGTTACAGCCATGATTTCTTGACGATTGTCCGCGCCGCCATCCCAGCCAAGAAGCGTTTCGGCCAACGGGTGCGCATTATCCTCGCCGGCCGAGGCGAGCTTGCGGATAAGGCGGCGAAAATCGTCCGACGCCATAGCCTGGATAACGTGACCCTGACCGGTTTTCTTGAGTTTCCTGAATGGGCGTACTTGCTGTCGCAAGTGGACGCAGGGTTCAATCCCTCGCTCCCCGGCGCGATGATCTACTTCCCGAACAAGATCTTCTGCTATTTCGCCGCGGGGGCGGCCGTCCTAAACACGATTCCCGGCCAGTGCGCGGAACTCATCGACCGGCATTCCTGCGGCTTGAACTACACAGCCGGAGATCCCGGGAGTTGCTTCGACGCCATCGAGCGCCTGGTCGAATCGCCTGACGAACTTTCTGCAATGAAGGCAGCGTCACGGCGGCTGGCTGAACAGGTCTATGACCGAGGTATCATCTACGCGAACCTGACACGCTTCCTTGAAGAAGCAGTGCTCGGTTAAGCTTCAAGAGACGAACGGTTCATCGGGAGGGCAAAGCTTCCGCTGAGCAGTAGGGTAGCGCAAATAATGAAGTTTGCGTTCCGCCGGGGCGGTGGCCACGGGGAAAATGTGGCCGTCGATGCCCATGTCGCCGACTGGCCGTCGGCATGAAACTCCCGTAGAATCGGCCCTTGATGTCTGCCGCCGTCGATCTCAAGAAACACACCTTTGCCTCTCCGAAGTTCAAGAGCGTGATTCAGGAGGCCATGCGCTTCATGATGCGCTCGCCGATCCACCCGCTACCGCCCGCTGACCGTTTTCCGGGTGCTGGGGTATATGCCCTTTACTACAATGGAAACTTTCCAGCTTACGCACCAATAAAGGGTACCGAAACTCCAATCTATGTTGGCAAGGCCGATCCACGGTCCGATATGGCCAAGCTCCCA
>JADFMZ010000225.1 GCA_022563615.1 Planctomycetota bacterium | reverse complement strand
GGTCACGAAGCGGTGGCCGGCGACGTCCTGGTGGGCCATCGCCAGCGCCACATCCAGCGTTTCCACAACGATTGTCTTGGCAAACAGGTGACGCGCGAGCCGTTCAAAGGCTTGGGGATAACGGATCAGGTCGATCGCCCGGGCGACGAAACCCTCCTGCCCGGAGAAATCGCGCTCGTTGACGACCGGGGGGAGGCGGTCCAGACACAAAACGGTCAACCGGCCGGGAAGCTCTCCCAACTGATCCCGATGGGCCAAAAAGACGTCGCCCTCGGTGACCACCAGCGACTGATCGTATCCACCCAAGGTGGCCTCGATAATTTTCGCATGGTCAACCTCGACGTCAAAGAGGTCCGCCACCAGGCCGGCTACGCTGTCCAGCCAGGACGGCGCATCTTCCTGCTTCTTCCAATCGAGCACTTTGCGAACGCCGGCGCCTACGCCCTCCATGTTTCGCTGAAGATCATCGAGCAGCTCCTGCCGGGAGTGCATCGCGCTGTGGCGCTCTCTGGCCAGCGCGATTTGATCGACAAGATCCTGACGCACGGCGCTGGCTCGAGAGGCCTCAGCCTGCTTCTCTTCGAGTTTGCGCGTTTCTTCCGCGATCAGCGACTCCACCTCGTGGACGCGCTGGTCGAACCGGGCTTTTTGCTCCAAAGCCGTTTCAAGCTCTGACTGCAACTGCGCCTCACGTTGCGAAAGCCGACCCTTTTGGCTGACGAGCGATTCGCGGTGGGTGGTGAGTCGAGTGATCTCGTTGTGCGCCTGGGCGCTCTTGCGAAGCAGGTCAATGATGCCGGCTTTGGTGTCTTCGAGTACCGCTTGTGCCTCCGTGAACTCGCGGGCCAGCGACTGATCCTGCTCGATGGTTTCAGATCGGCGAGCGTGGAGCGCCTCGGTTTGCTCAACCATCGCCGCAGCCGTCGCTTCGACTTGCTCCAACTGCTGCCGCGCCTGTTCGAGCCGATCCTGATCGCCCGAGGTGCGTTCCTCGGTGCGCCCCAGCAAGTCCTGCTGCTCCTGGGCGCGTTTCCGCGCCGCCTCGCATCGTTCGCGCTGAGCCGCCAGCCCGGATTTGGTTCGGATGAGGCTGCCCTCGGTCGTGCTGACTTCGTCGGCCAGTTGATCGAGCCCCAGCGTAATCTGGATCTCATCGGTTTCCTGCCGATTGATCTGCACAGCCAGGGCGGTGGCCCGGTCGACGCGTGCTTCCACCTCCGAAGTCCCTTGCGCAATCCGTTCGGAGAATCGGTGATACTCAGCTAGTGCGAAGCGAGCCCGCAGTTCCTTCAAACGGGATTCATACTCTCGATAGTTTCGGGCCTTGCCGGCCTGGAGTTTCACGCTGCGCAGGCGTTTTTCGAGCTCTTCGATGATGTCGGCAACGCGAAGCAGGTTTTGCTCGGTGCGCTCGAGCTTGCGTTGGGCCTCGCGTCTTCGGGCCTTGTACTTGCTGATCCCGGCGGCTTCTTCAAAGATAATCCGGCGCTCGATCGGGCTACTTTGCAGAAGGACATCGACGCGGCCCTGTTCGATGATGCTATAAGCGTCCACGCCAACGCCGGTGTCCATGAACAGTTCGCGAACGTCTTTGAGTCTCGTCGTGCCACGGTTGAGCAGGTATTCGCTTTCCCCGGATCGGTACAGCTTGCGGGAGATGACGACTTCATCCAGATCCAGCCCCAAGGCGCGATCGCGGTTGTCAAACACCAGGTCGACCTGCGCCACCCCGCTGCTGCCGCGCGTGGCGGAGCCGCTGAAGATCATGTCGGTCATCTGCCGGCCTCTCAGCGAACGGGCCGACTGCTCGCCCAATACCCACTTCAAAGCGTCCACGACGTTGCTCTTCCCGCAGCCGTTGGGGCCGACGATGCAGGTCACGCCCGGGCCGAATTCGAAATCAACCCGGTCGCAAAAGCTCTTGAAACCGCAAAGTGTGATTCGTTTGAGAAACATCGGTAAGGCCGCCTCCATGTGCCCCGTATGACCGCACCTCCATGGCGGCGCTTGAGGGGATGCTCTGCCCGGTGCCATGCGAGCATGACGGCCGGTATCCTATCCCATCGACCAGCCGCCTGCAAAGCCTTGACCACGACCGGATTGAAAGCGTCGAAGCGGGTCGGCGCCGGCAACATTGGCGAACTCGTCCCGTCGCGCACCACAGACGACTTGTGCTTCGCCAACCTTGAAACTCAAGGCAACTGAACAAACAAACTGATCAAGATCGGGGCGAGGACCGGGCGGCGTGCCCGGTATGTCACGTTTCAGATGGCAGAGGTAGTGGTCCCAAGGGATCTATTTCGAGCGATTCTCGCCAAGCTTCGGAGCTTGGCGGATGCCGTGCCAGCTCCGACCAGACGAACGGCAACACGGCTGCAATCTGGGTTCGAACAAAGGGGAGGCAAGGGTTGGGCTACGCTGGGCAGCCGCCGGAACGGTCGGATGCCGCCCGTCGGAGTGTCGAATCGGGGCTGCACACGGTCAGAATGACCCTTGCGTCCGGCTTCGAACGAGACAAACGCCTGGACTCGACGAAGCTGAATCGGTATCATGGACGGTCGTTCGGGCAAGAGCCATCTGGGAAATCTCGGCGTAGGTTGCGGAGGCCATCAAAGGAGACTCTCTCGTGAAGAAGTACCTTCTCTCAATCGCGTTGCTCACGGCGGCATGCGCCGAGGCCGGTTGCAGCCATATTGCAGTTAGACCGACGCGCACGAGCAATGGTGCGCAGCTCTTCCCAAAGATGGGCACGCACCGCCGTACGATTACGACTACCTCGCCCGAAGCGCAGAAGTTTTTTGATCAAGGACTTGTCTGGAATTATGCGTTCAATCACGATGAAGCGTTTCGCTCCTTCGAGCGTGCAACTCAGATTGACCCGGGTTGTGCGATGGCATGGTGGGGCATCGCGCTCTGTCGCGGCCCACAGTACAACGACCCAAAGGTAACGAAGGAGCAGAACGCGATCTGTTTCCGTGCATTACAGAAAGCTTTGGCGAATATCGACAGCACAACCGCGACTGAACGTGCGCTAATCGAGGCGATGGCCACGCGTTACGAAGAAACTTGGTCGGAAAACCGCGACGACTTGAATGGGCGCTATGCCGAGGCAATGGGGCACGTTTGGAAGAAATTTCCGGGCGACAGCGACGTAGGCACGCTCTACGCCGAGGCTATGATGATCAAGCACCCCTGGGACTTATATACGAGCGACAAGGAACCGCGAGAGGAAACGCCGACAATCGTCGCGGTTCTTGATCGCGTAATGGAAATGGCGCCGAACAATCCAGGAGCCAACCACTATTACATTCATGCCGTCGAAGCGAGCAAGAGGCCGGAAAACGCGCTCCCCGCAGCCGACCGACTGAGCGGACTCGTTCCAGGCAGTGGACACCTTTTGCACATGCCCACACACATCTACGCAATGACCGGGCACTGGGATACGGCCATTCGCCAGAACACGCTCGCGGTTCGCGCCGATGCGAAGTATCGTAAGCGAGCAGCAGGACTGGGCATTCAGCACAGGTACATGGCACACGACGCCCATATGCTGGCGTTTTCGGCGATGATGGTCGGGCGCGAGCGGGAAGCGCTCGCAGCAGCGCAGTCCATGTGGGACAACCTGCCCGAGAGTCTATCGCCATTGGTAGTGAAATCCATTGATCCGTGGATGAGTGCAAAGTACGACGTTCTGAAGCGTTTCGGTCGGTGGGAAGAAATTCTCAAGCAGCCTTCACCCCCTCCCCACTTGCTCATTACGACAGCGACATGGCGAGCTAGTCGAGCGGTCGCATACGCAGCGTTGAAGGACTTCGCTAATGCCGACCGCGAGTTCAAAGCGTTCCGTCGTGCGAAGAGCCGCGTCCCCGAGGACGCAAAGTGGAAGCGCGACCTGGCGCACGCAAGTCTAAACGTAGCCGAGTCCTTTATCGCCGGTGAGATCGCGTTGCACCGAGGCAACATGGCCCTTGCCATTGAGAACCTGACGCGGAGTGCGGAACTCGAAGACAGCCTCTCTTACAGCCAACCGCCGAGGTGGATGCTTCCTGTGCGCCACACGCTGGGCGCGGTGTACCTGATCGAGGGTCGCTACGCCGATGCGGAACGCGTTTACCGCGAAGACCTTGCGAAATGGAAGAACAACGGATGGTCACTGTATGGGCTGATGAGATCGCTCGAAGGCCAAGGAAAAGCAGCTGAAGCCCTGAAGGGGCGACAGCAGTTTGAGCTATGGTGGAAGGACGCTGACGAATCGACGATGACAAGCTGCAAGTGCATACCGAAGACCTAACACGCGCATGTGCGGTTGAAACGATCTTGACACGATACAGGCCCTTTCCCTTTGGAGTGCCGGAGCGGTATCTTGGCGCACCTCTCGCCCGCAATTCCAAGGTGATGCGCAATCATGCGCGGTGTGTCAGCCGGCGACTCGAACCAGATCGATGTTGTAGGGCGTCGAAACGCCCAACCCTCGCCGGGCCCCCAGCGTCAAGTAGTTCAGTTTTCCACCTGGAAGCTGAACCGGGGCTAGCTGCTTTCGTTTCCTGATGTCATTGACGAGGCCCAGTCCGACGGTATCGATGGCCACCGGATCTTGCGACACCAGCAGAACCCCCTCGTCGCTGATCGTTTCGGCCGTGGCTTCCGGTCCGTCCGCATACACCACTCGGAGGGCGTCCACCAGGCATAGACGCAATTTATCGCGGATCTGCGGATGGGCCACGATGTCTGCGATAAAGGGGGCACACCCGTCGCGATGGAATCGGGCCGGGTGCTTAACCAGGCCGTGGGAGAGATTTTTCATTGTACAGGTTAACCCAGCCATGCGATGCGTCTTGAGATAGGGGATGCTGATGAGCGCCGTGACCTGGTTCAACACGGCTGCAAACTGGTCGGAACCGCTTCCGAAGTCGCTGATCGTGTGTTGGTAGCCCGCGATGGGTTCCGTTGTGCCCAGACGCCGGGCCACGCCTTCGGGCGCCTCAATGCAGACAATCCGGTCCGACCGCCAGCCAGCCTCAACCAGAGAGGTCACGACGGCCTTCGCCATGGCGCTGCTGGTCCCGATCACTTGTTGCGCCGAGCGGTTGAATTTCAGTGCGACCATTTCGCCCGCCCTGAGAATATGATGCCAGGCATCCGATTCGCTCTGGGCCCCCGTCAAAGCCCTCAGGGCCTTTCCCAGCATTTCGCCTGGAAGAGCAGGATGGACAGTTGGTCCAACCACGACTTTGTCCGATTGGACCTCAACCACCGCAGAAGTCGCCGACCCGGGCGATCCGCTCTCGACCCGCTGGGCGGCTCGGACAACCGCCCGGGGCAGGATCGCCCCTCCCGCGAGCGAAGCGGTGATGCCTAGAAACCGTCGCCGGTCAACCGTAGACTCGCGTGACGCCGGCGTATTGTCCGTGTTTTTCACCTGTTGCCATCCCGTTCCATTGCTTTGGACCGTTCATGGTTATCGGGTCGAAACGGCCTGAATCTGAGTGAGGAGGGCCAGCCAAAGAAGTGGCCAAGCGGTTCGTGACACCTAACACGACAACGCGGGTTAGCCCTAACTTGTCGATGTGCCTAGCTAAACCCTCCGTCCACCTGGGAAGAAAGGCCCAATAAACGATGTAGCGCGACGCCCCAAGCTTAACCCGCGTTGTCGTG
>JADFMZ010000224.1 GCA_022563615.1 Planctomycetota bacterium | reverse complement strand
AAACGCTGTGCGAAGCTACGCGCCTGGCCCAAGGCCCCACCGAAGACGTTCTCCACCTGAGCGAAAACGGAGTCGGGGGTCGATTAGGCGACGGCTACCCGGAAGATGACGGCGTAGCGTAGTCTTGCCTTTCCGTGCATGCGCGCCCTGTAAAGGAAGAGTCGTTCCACTCGCGTCATCCACGAGGGGCGACATGCAGCGACTGCATGCCCTCTCCAATTTCTTCGCTGCTTCCTAAGACACTCTAACAAAACAGGGTTACGAACGGTCGAAGCTGCGGGATGATCGCGCGGGCTAAAGCCCGCGGCTCGGCTTGGTTCAAGTGCCTTACAACGGTTCCTTCGGCCGATTCGATCTTGCGATCCACATTTCATAGCCTCCGATGGTTGGGGTCTGCTCATACTGAACCAGGATACTCCTGATCCTTGAGTGACACGCTTGGTCACACCACAGCTCAAATGCCGGCGCCGGAGGGTCGGGAACCAAAATGGCATGGGCCTGATCCGATTCGAGATCGGAAAGAATCTCGTCCATCTGCTCCAGGGATCGCGGGTAGGTGAATCGACTGGCGGGACGACGGTCGGCGTGGACGTAGATCCCCGCATCGTAGGCCAGAACGTATATCTTTTCGCCTGGGGGAACCCGATCCCGCACCTGTCCGCCCAGGCGCTGAAGCCGCGTTCGCTCGTTGGGATCGGCGGAGTAGGCGACGTAAGTCTCAGCCAAGCCGTGCTTGTGATGCCAAGCAATCGGGCGAGCCAGTATCAGCAACAACATGGCTCCGGTAAGAACGAAGGCGGCGCGGAATCCCCGGGGCAAGCGTAGGAAGGTATCTTCGAGTTGAAACAGACCGATGCCGGCCAGCCAGAGCATCGGCGGCCAGGTCGCCTGCCAATACCGCATGGATTGGCTTGGTCCGAGCAAAGCCAGCACTACCTGTCCCAACCACCAGAGAAGCAGCACCCAAACCGCTCCCATCCTCACGCGATGGGCGCACCGCGACATCAGCGTGGCTGACGCTCCGAGAAAACCCAACCAAACCAGCAGCTTGACCGGGCTCAAGCCTTCCACCGCGCGGCGCCACGATTCCATCGCGCCGGTCAGATGGTCCGCGCTCCAGTAGGTGTGGTTGAACGTCACGACGGCATGCCACGCCGGTGTCAGCGAATCGCCAGCCGCCAGAACACTGACGACCCCGCCAACGCCGGCTGCGAAACCGATCCAAGTGACCACGGTTGTGGTCAGCCATCGGCGCCACGGTTCGGCTCGAAACACGATCACCAAACAAGTTCCAATCGACAGCGCCACCAACCCCACGGCGCCGGTCTGCTTGAACGTAACGGCTGCCGCCCAGCACATCCCGGCCAGCAGGGCGGCCCCGACTCGGACGCGCGTTCGCAGCGCGTAAAGCGACAGTAGCCAACCGCAACAGGCTACGAGCTCAGCCACGGCGGAATAATAGTCGGGGTGGATCGACGGCGCGTCGTAGAGACGCAGCGAAAGCACAGCCGACGACAGGAGCGTCATCCGCCGGGCAGCCAATGGGCTTAGCAGATAGGAGCTTGTCCACCAAAAAAAACCCAGGGCTCCGAGCGCGGCGAACCCGGGCAGCAGCCAGACGCCGAGTCGACTGCCTCCGCTCAGGGCGATCCCCAGAGCATTCATCCAGGCGACGCCGGGCGGCTTGTTTTCCCACGCGTCGACGTAGATTTGTCCACCGTCGTACACCGCCTGCCCGAGGGTGATAAGCTGGTACTGATCCTGGCGATGGGCGGCCCAGTAGCTGCACCAGGTTCCGATCGCCAGCATCGTTGGGGCCAGGATCAACGTCAGCACGACGGCCACTCGGTGCTTTGACGGCAGGCGAAACGCCGCCCGATCCCGACGTGAACCGGACGTCGAAGGTTGGCGCGAAAGCGGGGGTGGGTTCAGCGCAGTCGTCTTGGCCGGTGTTTCTGGTGCAGTGGGTTCCATGCCGATCCAGCGAGTATAGCATGATCCCGCAAGCGTCGGGAGCTTCCGGACTTGACACCGCCGTGGTCCCATGGACATTGAAGCCTGATGAAGCTCCAACGTCGAAACCAGGCGCTCGAGAAACAGGTTACGACCCTGCTGGCGAAGTCCTTCTCCGGTATGAGCGTGGAGATTGGCCACGCCGCCCGGTGGGATCGGCCCTGCATTGCGATTCGCTGGGAGGGGTTCGGCGGGTTGCTGCCGGAGGAGCGTTTTCATCGGCTGGTGTCGGCGATTCCCGATGAGTTTCGTACGTCACAACTGGCGGGCCTGGTCTGGGTGGAACTCGCCCCCGGCGAAACCGTGGACGACGTATTGAAGCTTCCGCGAAGCGAAGACGTTGCGAAGCGCGAGGCGGACATCGGCCGGACCCTGACGCACAATGGATTCTTCGCAACCCTGGCTGATCGGCTGGGGCGGGCCGCCAAGAGGAAGTGCCCCGGCGATTTCACGCACACCGCAGCGGTCTTGTCGGATATGGGCAAGCCGCCGGAGCGAATCCGTGACGCCAAGCTCCTCTTCATCCGCCATGGGGCTTTTTGCGATTGCCAGGTAGTTGCAACCGTCCAACCCGCGATGACGAAGGAGCACGCTGCCACGTCGCCGGCGTGTTCGCCAACGGCGTAGCCTCCGTTGCACCATCGTGTTTTGGTCAACCTTGAACCGGCGCGTGGTCTGACGGGCGGGCGACGCTCCTGCTGAGCCGTAGGGTAGCGCAAAGATTATCATTGCGTTCCCCTTTGCGATACCCCGGAACGGCGACGGCTCGCCGGGAGGATCGCTCTCACGGATAAGCCGAAGAAGCGGAAAAAGAAGGCGGAAAAACGGGCAAAACGCGAGAACTAGCCCCGCTTGCTGACTCCGAATCCTGCGCCGAACCCTAGAACCGCAGTCAGGATCGGTGTGAATACCTGTGGTTTGCCAGAAAAGCCGTAAACCAGAAGACCGGTTACGATTATGGAAATGATAAAAACCGCGAAACCCTACCGACGACCGCTACATGCGAACTTGTAACTGCGATCTGCATCTTGCTCGGCGTTAATGAGGATCTTGTCGACATGCTCAGATTTGATTACTCGTGCTAACGGGCTCGGTGCAGGCCCGGACCGCAGGAAAAAAGCAATGACCTCTCGGCGGACATCCTGCGGGATGCGATTAGCCAGTTCCGGAGGGAGAACATCCGGAAGGGGCTCTTGGTCCTTTTTTTCTATCTCTCGTGCCTCGTTGTTGTTGGCGTCATTGCCCACCGGATTAGCTACCCCCCAAGTACATTGCGCAATGCGTCATCAAAGCGAGCGTTGATGAAACCCTCGGTGCGGAGGCGAAGCTCGTTACGGTCGGTGTTTCGATCAATCTGGCCAAACCAGTGTTCCCACACTCCGAAAACCTGTGACTGCCCAACAGAGGGTGGTCCAAGGCCGATGTTACGAAAAACACCCCTTGGGGGTCCAAGACCCCACATCCCATGAAACATAGCTACTACACCTCCAACCTCTACTATACCCTTGTCGGACAGAGGGGTTCAACCACCGAAATGAAAATTTTTGGACCGATAAACATCCTTCGCCACCGATATACCATATCTTGACCTGAATGGTCGAGACACCACAAGATCATGATTTTCTGACGAGATAACTCGGAGACGAATGAAGATGGACAGATCACAGGGTTGACGTCGCATGTTCCCATTCAAGGTTAACCATCGGGACAACACCGCTCGGACCGGCGCGTTGACCACGCCGCACGGAGAGGTCGACACGCCCGCGTTCATGCCCGTGGGAACCGCCGGCACCATCAAGGGCGTCACGCCCAACCAGCTCCGCGCCACGGGGGCGCAGATCCTGCTGGCCAACACGTACCACCTGCAACTGCGACCCGGTGCCGACGTAGTGCAAAGCCTGGGCGGCCTCCACCGTTTTATGGGTTGGGAGGGCCCGATCCTCACCGACAGCGGCGGGTATCAGGTCTTTTCCCTGGCTAAAATCAACAAGATTACGGACGAGGGGGTGGAGTTTCGGTCCCACGTGGACGGGGCTCCCATTCGGCTCGATCCCCGCATCGCCACCCAGGTGCAAAACGCGCTCGGGGCGGACATCATCATGGCCTTCGATCACTGTCCGGCGCTGCCCTGCGATGCGGACCGAATGCATGAGGCCGTTGAGCGGACGATTCGCTGGGCTCAAATCTGCGTGGACACCCACGCGCGGAGTGACCAGGCCTTGTTCGGCATCGTGCAGGGCGGCCTGGACCTCCGCCAGCGCGAGCGCTGCGCGACGGCGTTGACAAGAATCGGGTTCGACGGATATGCGGTCGGAGGCCTATCGGTCGGCGAATCCTATGAGGAACTGGCCAGGTCGATCGGGCCGATCGTCTCCATGTTGCCGGAAGATCGCCCGCGATACCTCATGGGAGTCGGCATGCCGCGCGATATCTTGACGGCGGTGGCGGCCGGCGTGGATTTGTTCGATTGCGTGCTGCCGACCCGCAACGGCAGAAACAGTCAGGCGTTCACCCCCACGGGCCGATTGAGGATGCGTAACGAGAGGCATCGGCTGGACGACCAGCCGTTGGAGCCCGGCTGCGACTGTGAGACTTGCCAACGGTTTTCGCGCGGGTACATTCGTCACCTGTTCAACGCGGAGGAGATGCTGGGGCCGACGCTGACCTCGATCCATAACCTTCGGTTTTACCAGAGATTCATGGGCCGCATCCGCGATTTGATTCGCGAGGGAAACTTGGCGAGAATCGTGGAGGAGTTCCCGATCGCCGCCGAGGCGGCCACACCAACCAGCGCTGAGGAGCACGCATGAACGCATGGACCATGACCGCTGAATGGCTCGCCCAGGCCCCACCGGTACGGCAGCCGTCCGGCGCCGCATCTTTCTTTCCAATTGCCTTGATGGTGGCTGTCGTCGCCTTCATGCTGCTGACCGCCCGAAGTCAGAAAAAGCGCGAGAAACGTGAACGCGATGAGATGCACGCCCGGTTGACGAAAAATGACCGCGTGCTGACCATCGGCGGCGTCCTCGGGACGGTGGTGTCCGTGCGGGACGAGGAGGTCGTCGTGAAAGTTGACGAATCGACTAACACCAAGATGACCTTCACGAAAACCTCCATCCAGCGCATCGTTTCGGACAGCCAGACGAGCAAATAACGACGTTGAGGCGCATCTCACCGGTTGAAAACCGGTGCCACAGGGGAAATCCGGATGCCCTAAGGGATGATGGGATAGGTTCTACGGCGCGATGGATTCTTCGTTGGCCGGCGCACATATCGGTACAACGGGCGGATGATAGGGCAACTCTTTGAATGCTTCGACGCACCGGCCGATGTCGCTGAAATTGATCTTCTGGTCCGGCAACGCGGGGTATAAATCGGCAAGTACGGTGGCTGGCGCGTCCGTGATCTGCTTGAATCGGTCCACGACACCCCCGATGTCGGTGAAGTTCACCGCGCCATCCGGTTGACGATCCGGGCCGCTCACGTCGCCCCAGCGCCCCGTGGGCATCGTCAATGCGACTGAGAAATCTTGCTCGGCTGCGGCTGCGTGGCAGGCCAGATCCACCGACTGAACCTGGTAGGTTCCCTCGGGAACAATCTCGGCGCCGAACACATATACGAGGTTCACGCGCTCCCAATTGAATTAAAC
>JADFMZ010000223.1 GCA_022563615.1 Planctomycetota bacterium | reverse complement strand
GCCACCTGCCACGAATTAGGCACTCGGCCCGTGTGTCAGGCCCGGCGATCCCGGAGGCGTTAAAACCGGGTCGAAACTCCCGGAGGCTCTGAAGGCTTCGGAACTGAATGCCTTTGTACCGAAGAAACTCGTCGACGAGCCATTTTTCATTCCGCTCGTTCTTGGTCAATCCAAGACGCGCCATCATACGAAGATCCCCGATCTTTTCCTGCGATCATGTCAAATAGATACTTCTCACGATCACGCGGCATAGACTAACCTGCGGCTTTCGTTTACGCGCCGTATGAAATAGGGGTTGCGCATCGCCTGCGCCTCGACCAGATCCACCTTCCGGCCAAAGAGCGCTTGCAATCCCTCCCATAGTCCGAAATAGGCCTCGTAATGCTCCCCCGGGCTGAGCGGAACATATTCAACCAGGAAGTCAAGGTCGCTCGATTCCGGCTTGAACGTGCCATCCGCCGCAGAACCGAACACGTCCAGCCGCTGCACGCGATGTTGACGGCACAGTGCTTCAAGCTGCTCCTTTTGATCGTCAATGACTGCAATCATTTCAAGCTCTGTGGAATGTGGGCAATGTCAACCATCATTCTTCCGGTCCCCTTATGGATGCCGGGCACGGCCAACCGTAGCTCTATTACTTACACCAACCCTCGCGCGATCACGATTCGATGGATCTCGCTGGTGCCCTCGTAGAGTTCCGTGATCTTGGCGTCTCGAAGAAACCGCTCGACGGGGTAGTCGTTGCAGTAGCCGTACCCGCCGAACACCTGGATGGCGTGGTTGGCCGCCCGCGAGCAGGTTTCACTGGCGAACAGTTTAGCCATCGCCGCCGCCTGCACGTAATCGCCGCCATGATCCTTCAGCCACGCCGCCCGGTAGATCAACACGCGAGCCGCTTCGATACCGACGGCCATGTCCGCCAGCTTGTTCTGGATCGCCTGAAACCGGCTGATGGGTTGATTGAACTGCACGCGCGTCTTGGAGTACTTCGTCGCTTCATACAGGCACGCCTGGGCGATGCCCAGCGCCTGGGCGGCGATGCCGATGCGACCGCCGTTCAGCGTCGTCAACGCGACGCGTAGGCCGCGACCGCGCTCTCCCAGCAGAGCGTCTTTGGGAACAACGCAGTCCTCAAACACGAACTCCGCCGTCGAGGAACAACGTATCCCCAGCTTTTTTTCCAGCTTGCCGATGCGAAGGCCAGGCGTCGGTTTGTCCACGATAAAGGCGCTGAGGCGGCGCTTGGGCTTGTCGGGATCGGTCACGGCGAGGAGCACCATGACGCCGGCCTCCTGGCCATTGGTTACGAAAATCTTCGTGCCGGTGATGTGCCAGCCGTCATCCTTGAACTCGGCGCGGCAGGTGGCTGCCCCGGCGTCGCTGCCGCTGCCCGGTTCGGTCAGCGACAAACACCCGATCAGCTTGCCGCAAGCCAGGCGCGGCAGATACTTGCTCTTCTGCTCGGTCGTGCCGAAGGTCATGATCGGATCGACGCACAAGGATTGATGAGCGCTGAGCAGCACACCGGTGCCGGCGCAGGCCTTGGAAACCTCCTCGACGGCGATGGAAGACGCGATTGTACCCATCCCCGCGCCGCCGAATTCCTCTGGGATGGCGATCCCGAACAATCC
Organism: Planctomycetota bacterium; assembly: GCA_022563615.1. Taxonomy (GTDB): domain Bacteria; phylum Planctomycetota; class Phycisphaerae; order UBA1845; family UBA1845; genus JADFMZ01. The sequence goes on along the minus strand of JADFMZ010000223.1, from coordinate 4,039 downwards.
CATCTGCGCAAGCTGCGACCGGTATTCGTCGGAGGCTGACTCCTGGCGGTCTCGTTCGGCGGCGCCCTTGGCAATCTCCTTGAGGGCGAAGTCGCGGATCTGCTGTTGCAGCATCCGATGATCGTCGTCGAGCTCGAAATCCATAAGTCGCGCCTATTCAGCCAACAGGTGCCGGGCGATGATGATTCGTTGAATCTGGCTGGAGCCTTCGCCGATCTCGCAGAGCTTCGCGTCGCGCATATAGCGTTCCACGGGAAACTCCTTGGTGTACCCGTTCCCGCCGTGAATCTGAATGGCGTTCATGCCTGCCCGGGTGGCCATCTCACTGGCAAAGAGCTTGGCGATCGAAACGTGCAGCCTGCATTCCTGTCCCGCGTCTGAAAGGATGGCTGCCTTTCGCGTCAACAAGCGAGCGGCATCCACGTCGACAGCCATGTCCGCCAGCATGAACTGAATCGACTGATGCTCGAAGATCGGCTTGCCGAACGCGGTTCGCTGCTTCGCATAAGCCAACGATTCCTCGAGCGCGCCGCGCGCCAGCCCCACCGACATGGCGGAGATCGTGATGCGCCCTCGTTCGAGCACGCGCATGGCGTCGGCGAAGCCATGATGCAGTTGCCCGCACAGGTTCTCTTTGGGGATCCGCATGGCGTCGAACGTCAGGCCGACCGTGTCGGAGCCGCGCATCCCCAGCTTGTCCTCCTTCTTGCCAATGATCAGGCCGGGCGTGTCGCGCTCCACGATAAAGGCGCTGATGCCCTTGGCGCCACCCTCCGGCGTGGTCGTCGCGGTCACGACATACACGCCGGCGTAGTGCCCGTTGGTGATCCAGTGTTTCGACCCGTTGAGCACCCAACAGTCCCCATCGAGGACAGCCGTGGTTTTAAGCGCCGCCGCATCGCTACCGCAGCCCGGCTCGGACAAAGCCCAGGCGCCCAGGAGCTCTCCCTTGGCCAACTTCGGCAGGTACTTTCGTTTCTGCTCCTCATTGGCGGCTAACAGGAGATGGGCGCAGCACAGCGCATTGTGCGCATCGAGCATCAAGGCGGTGGCGCCGCAACGACGGGCGATTTCCTCCATGATGACCGTAGCGGCCAGATCTCCGAAGCCGCAACCGTCGTATTCGGGTGGGATGAAGATGCCCAGGAAACCCAATTCGGCAAGCTGAGCCACGAGTGGCCGAGGGATGTCCGCATCGCGATCCCATTGCCTGGCGTTGGGCGCGATGTGCTCCGTCGCCCAGCGCCGGGCCATATCCTGAAGAGCGACGAGATCCTCCGGAAGTTCAAAGTCCATCAGGTGTCCATTCTCATTCCAAGGGATGCCGCCGGGTTCGTTCCGTTCGCGCCGGGCGACCCGCCGAATCGGTTCCCAACATCATAGTGAAACCCCGTCCGCCAGCCACCGCAGCACCCGGATTCGACCCTGTCGGCACGGGATCACGAATTCGCCAACTCGCGGGCGACGACGATACGCTGAATCTCGCTCGTTCCTTCATAAATGCTCGTGATGCGGGCATCGCGGTAAAGCTGCTCCACCCGGCACTCCCGAACATAACCGGCTCCCCCGTGAACCTGGACGGCGCGATAGGCTATCCGATTCGCGCACTCCGAAGCATAGAGTTTGGCCATCGCGCTCGCACCGGGTGAAGGCGTACCGGCATCCACCGCAGAGGCCGCCCGCCAAACCAACACCTTGGCAGCCTCAAGCTCCACGGCGCTTTGAGCGATCATATCCGCGACGGCCTGAAAAGAGCCGATCGGCCTGCCGAACTGCTCGCGCTGGCGCGCGTAGCTGACCATCTCATCCAAACACGCCTCGGCAATGCCGGTTGCCTGGGCGGCGATCCCGATCCGCCCGCTGTTTAATCCTGCCAGGCAAACCTCCATTCCTCCTCCACGCGGTCCGACCAGATGATCCTCAGGGACGAACGCTTCGTTGAAATGGATCACCGCCGTCTCGCTGCCACGAATACCCATCTTGCCGGTGATGCGGGTGCGCTCAATGCCGGGTAGCCGGCCGTCGATAAGCATGGCGCTCAAGTCGCCTTTTGGCGGATCGCCCTGAATCCGAACAAGGGTAAAGAACCAGCGCCCCGCCAGCCCGTTGGTCACCCACATTTTCTCACCGGTCACGCGGAAACCGCCGTCCGCCTCCACAGCCGAAGTCTTGGTGCTGCCGACGTCACTGCCGGCGCCGGCTTCGGAGACCGCGAACGCCGAGAAGTTCTCCTCGGTTCCCCACGACGGTAGAACCTGTTGCTTTACCGCCTCGGAGGCCCGGCGGCTTAGAATCATGCCGACCATATTGTGCACGCCGATCGTCACGCAGGTTGAGGGAGACCACCGGGCGATTTCGTGGAGGATGGCTGCGTATGTGCGGTAGGAACATTCGAGGCCGCCGTAGGTCTGGGGGATCAAGAGGGACAGGAGTCCCATATCGGACAGCTTCGGCAGCACCTGGGCCACGGAGGATTCATCCACATCCCAAGCGCGATCGAGGGGAAGCAGCTCCTCCCGGGCGAACGCGAGGGCGGCTTCGACCAGGAGGCATTCGTCGTCGCTGAGCGCGCCGGGCATCGGTATCAAAGACATTGGGACATTCCTGCGATGCAACCGCGCCGGTTCCGGAGTCGCAGTATTGACCCCGAATTTCCACAACCCAGCCAGCGTAAAAGGAATCGAAGTATAGTGCCGCGCGGGGTGACTCGTCAATGCGCTGCGGCTGTTCGTCGGGATTGCAGGGCGCCGAGTCGATCTTCCACCCTAGGAAACGCCGGGGCAGGATCCAATACCCAATACCCAATACCCAGATCAAACACCAATGCGAATGCGAAGCGGCAATTAGGTTGCGGGCGCCGACTGTTTGGCCTGTTCGATCAATTGAGCGACCTGCTCCGTCCGAGTGGGCGGTTGGGTCGCCGCCACCTCCTTGGGCTTCGTTCGGGGTTCGGGGTCGCGCAGCATCTCCAACGCACCGCCCGACCTTGCCTCGGCGATGTCATGGATGGGGAACCTCGCCTCGGACAGTTGTCGGATCGTTTCGGAAGGGTGCGTTTCGCGGATCGAAGGACATTCTCCCAAAGTACGATCCAGCCGCGACTGGACGCGGACAGCCTCTTCCACCCACTCCTGCAACGTTCGCGCGGCGCGTTGGGTTTGGACCGTCAGCTCCGTGAGCCGTCGAGAGGTGTCCTGCCCGGTCTGCTGAATCCGTTTGGTTTCGCGTTGGGTTTGGACCGTCAGCTCGGCGAGGCGTCGAGAGGCGTCCTGTCCGATCTGCTGCATTTGTTTGGATTCGCGTTGGGTTTGAATCGTCAGCTCGGCGAGCCGTCGAGAAGCATCCTGTCCGGTCTGCTGCATTTGTTTGGTTTGTTGATGGGCCTCCAGGCTCGTTCGCGAGAGCCCGGCGAAAACTTTTCGCACCGCACCGCACACCTGTTCCAGTTTCGCTGCTTGAAACTTGGCGCTTTGCACAATGGAGTCCGGCTTGGACGTCGCCTCGCTGATCGTTCGTTCCATTTGCTGGGTCTTGTCCGCCAGGTTCTTGAGCTGATCCTCAAACATCTCGGCCTGGGTGACGAAGCCGGCAAACACTTGCTGTCCACTATCGATCGCATCCTGGGCGTTGGCCACTTGCTCACTCAGGCTGGTGGAACTGCGCTGGGCCTCGCGATGGAGGCGATTCTGCGAGTCGATCAGCTCACGCGACACGAGGCCTAGCTCCTGCATTCTGTCAATGTGGTTCTTGGCGGTCTCGCTTTCCGCGATGAGGTTGTCATAGGTGTCTCGTGTATCCTCCGCGGCGCGCTTGGCGGTGGACTCGATCTCCTTGGCGGAGGCCAACAGTCGCCCGGCGGCCGCCAGTCGTCCTGCCAGCTTGCCGGCCTTTTCGTTTTCTTCAGACAGGCCTTTTTCGAGCCGACCGGCCTTCTCCATATGTCGGGAAAGCTGCGTGGCTACGGTTTCACACGGTCCAATCGACTTCGTCAGCCTCTCAAGCAGGCCAGCCGCCCGATCGCTTTGCTCGCAAAGCTCGG
>JADFMZ010000010.1 GCA_022563615.1 Planctomycetota bacterium | reverse complement strand
ATTTTTCACACGGGTCGGCCTGTCCACGCCAATGGCCGAGCTACAACGTATTGGTGACAACTTAGGCTTCACGGAAGCAGCGCTCGAACAGACCACAGACGACCTGATCATTTTCGCCGAACAGTACCTGATGGTGTACGTGATCGGATTCCTCGTAATGTTGGTCATCACGTCCTTCATAGGTTTCGCGAGGTATGGTGCCCTCGTCTATGCTGTATCCGAGCAGTATGTCCATCAAAGAATGGATATTGGCCGTGCGTATCGGTTCGCTCTGAGAAGACTTGCGGTTGTATTAGGGGTAACGGCCATCGCCGAGCTGGCCATCGACGCCGACATCATCAACAAACCGACAGCGCTCACGCCCGCCGAGACGCACCTGATTCAGCAGCATCCGATAGAATCCGTGCGCCTCCTCGGCGATCATCCGGGGGCTAGCCCGGAGGTCCGCCGAATGATTCTTCAACATCACGAACGGATCGACGGGCGCGGTTATCCTTTGGGGATCCACGGGTCGCAATTGTCCACCGGAAGTAGGATTCTGACGATCGTGGATTCGTTCCACGCGATGATCGGTCATCGCGTGGAACGCAAACCCTTCTCGGCGCCGGAGGCGACCAGAGCCATGCGCGCGCAAGCCGGCCGACAGTTCGACGCCGACTTGCTTGGTTGCTGGTGCGATCTGTTTGAGCGCCGTTGGCTTGGCGGTGTGCCGCTGACCCAAATCGAGAACGACGCAACCCAGGACGAATTATCCTCGCGCCATGAGCACCGCCCGACACCGACACCGCCGAAAATGTTCGGCGATCGCGCGAAGCGTTTCGAATGCGACGACAACGTTACGGTCACATGCGTCTATGCCGGGCGATTGCACCATGTGGGGGCAGCCCCGAATGAATTCGTAGCCCCCGTGTGTGACATCTCCCGGTCCGGATTGTGCATCTACAGCACCCATCCCCTGTACCGGGGAGAAATCATCCATATCCGAATGCGCAACGGAACGCGAGACTTCTGGGTGCGGGCAACCATTGCCTGGTGCCGACAGCACAACGCCCATCTCTATCGCGCCGGCGTCCGCCTCGATCAACGCATCCTTGAAAGCGAGGCCCACAAGACGATGGAGGTCAGACCCATCGGAGAACTGGATCAGACGCCCGCACCTGTCGGCAACACTCGGGTGGTCGGAGATCCGGTGCGCGCGCCCCTGTTGAAAAACAGTGTACTCGCCAAACGTGAACCGGAAAACCCCCTGGACACTCTCTCGGCGATCGGCGCCATGCGACACGTGCCGATCGAGGCGGAACGAACGGTCGTCGCCCTGTCCGCCTCGGAAGACCCCAAGGTGCGCCTGGCTGTGGTGAACGTGGTGATGAAGATCGCGTCCAAATCAACCCGCGTGGCGCTTCTGAGATTGTTGCGCGATCGGGAGGCCCCGGTACGCGAGCGGGCAGCAATAGCCGCCGGCGCGCTACGGATGGGCGAAGCGACCTCTTTGCTCGAGCAACTCCTTTCCGACCCGGACAAGGCGGTTGCGTTGCGCGCCGCCGGCGCTCTGGGCCGGTTGGACAGCGACGAAGGACTCCCCCTGGTGACTGAAGTGTTGTCTCGAAACGGCCCGCATGTTCGTCTGGCTGCCACCGTCCTCGGCGACATCCTCGGGCATCGTTTTGCCGCCAACGCCGAAGGCGTCAAGTCCGCACGCCGCTACTTGAGCGTAAGGAAGCCCGCTTTGGCCTAAGAGCCCAGCCTCAACGAAACGCCGAGGGTGTGATTCCAGCCGGCGACGATTCTAAGACGATGGCTTTGACAAGGCTTGCTGATAGGCGGCGGCAATCACGCCCGCACGCCCCTTCGCGTAGGTGCCCGCCTTCCACCGATACCCGAGACCGTCCTCGGATCGACGCGGAATCAGATGAAAATGAAGGTGAGGCACGACCTGGCCGGCCGAAGGGCCCTGGTTTAGAAGGACGTTGAATCCCTCCGCGCCGGCGACGTTCAGGAGCGCTCGCCCGAGCTTCGGAAGAATGCCAGTCAGGCGCCCGACCTGGTCCGACGATAGATCGGTCATCAGCGCAAAGTGTTCTCTGGGAATGACCAGCAGGTGGCCGTCAGCCAGCGGACCCGTGTCCAGGAACGCCAGTATGAACTCGTTCTTATAGATGACCTGAGCGGGAATCTCGCCGGCAACGATTTTGCAAAACACGCAGTCAGAGTCACGCGACATGAGCCGTCCTCGTTCCGATTCACCCATTCCGATGATCGGGGATGTGTCAAACGCCGGCTAAGGCGCATCGCCCCAACTAAGATAATTCGCAGGTTTGGCGCTGACGCAATCCCTCGGGGTCTTGGACCGCCTGCACGATAGATGGACCAGAGCGCCTGATCCCCTCACCGCGCCCTTGATCCTGGAGGGTCATGCTCTTAGGTGTTCTTGGGCTTGTCCACATCCGAGGCGGTCTTGGTAGCCGTAGCGTCGTCCGGCGGCGCCGGATCCGCTACCGCATCCTTTGTTCCAGCCTCGGCAGCTTTGCTCTGACCGTCTCCGCGGGAGGATCGCCCCTTTGCGCCCCAGCTCTTAGCCTCTTGAATCGCAAAAGCATACCTCGCACCGGCCCGCCGACGGCGAGCGGAAGCGGCGGGTTTGGTCAGAGGACCGGGTGAAGCCTCGTCGCCGACAAGCTGCAAGACCGCCCGCGCCGCGTTGTCGCCGAGTCGTGGCTTGGCTAGCCGGATGACACGAGTATAGCCTCCAGGCCGGTCTTCAAACTTCGGCGCGATCTTTTCGATGAGACGATGCATGACCGACTCAGCCGTAAACGCCAGACGCCCCTTGGGCTCTCCGGTGCGATATCGCCTACCACTGGCCATCCGAAGCGTCTTGGCGCGAGCCGCATCCGACATCGCATCGTAGGCCCCTTGATGCTCCGCCGGAATCATGCAGCGATCGCCCAACATGCGGTAAATGCGGCGCCGCGCTGACAGGGCGCCCGCCTGGTCCGCCGCCGCGCTGCGCTTGCGAACCTTTACCGCCAGGGTAATGATCTTTTCACAGAACGGCTGCACATCCTTGGCCTTGGGAAGCGTCGTTTTGACCTGCCCGTGTTCGAACAGGCTTTGGGCCAGTTGACGATGCAAGGCTGCGCGATGCTCAGATGTACGGTTCAGTTTCTTGTGATGGATGCGATGTCTCATCGGTGTTTCCCGTTGCAATCTTCCGCAGGCGCCGGCCCGATCGTCTCACTCTCCCAACGTAATAACTTCTTTTGGACCCGCACTAGAATCTACAGCGCCGCCCGACGGCTGCGCCTCATTGGAGGTTTCCGAATCGTCCTCCTCCTCGCCCGAGGCTTCGTTCGCGCCCTGCACCCCACCGAGAGCGTCGCCCGAGGCTTCGTTCGCACCCTGCACCCCACCGAGAGCGTCGCCGGAGCCGGTTTCGTCTTCAAGATTCATCCCGAGGGATAGTCCGCAATCCGAAAGCTTGCGCTGCACCTCATGCAGCGAGGTCTTGCCGAAGCTGCGGAACCGGAGCAGATCGGCCTCGGAAATCTGTACGAGTTCGCGAAGCGTCGTAATATTCGCCATTTCCATGCAGTTGCTGGCGCGCACCGACAGATTCAGCACCGAAACCGAACGATCCAAATGTTCCTCAACGGTCGGCTGCACCACCGGGGTGGGTTCCGGCACCGGCAGAGTCGTGGAAACCCGGTCTGAACCCAACTCGTGATACATGACAAACGGGTTCAGATGTTTCCGCAGGATCATCCCCGCCTCAACCAGGGCGTCTTCGGGAAGTACAGTACCCTTGGTCCACACTTCCAAAATCAAACGGTCGTAGTTGGTTCGCTGCCCTACCCGCATCGCCTCCGTCCGATACCGAACACGCAACACCGGAGAAAAGATGGAATCGACCGGAATCAGCCCCACCTCCTGCTCGGGACGCCGGTTCTCCACCGCAGGCGTGTATCCGCGCCCGCTCTGCACCGTCATTTCAACGTTGAACGCGACGTCTTCCGTGATCGTGGCGATCACATGATCCGGATTGACGATGGTGACGGCTGGATCCGTTTCAATATCGCCGGCCTTGACCACTCCAGCCTTGGTCCGGCTCAGAGTCATGCGCTTGTTTTCGGCGTCGTCCATCCTCAGCACGATGCCTTTGATGTTCAGGATAATGTCGGTGACGTCCTCGATGACGCCTTCGATGGAGGTGAACTCGTGAGCAACACCATCGATCTTGACCGTCGTCACCGCCGCACCCTCTAGACTCGACAGCAGCACCCGCCGTAGCGAGTTCCCAATCGTCGTGCCGAATCCCTGCTCAAAGGGTTCGATTCGGAACCGTCCATAAGAGTCCGTGCTGACGGTCTCGTCGCGAAGAACGCGGCTTGGTAATTCCAATCCTCGCCACCTGATGCGCATCGGGCTAACCTCCAGCCAAGTTCAACCAGGGTCTGCGGGCGCTATACCCGCCGAGCCGCAGCTTCCACGCCTCCAGTAGGCGCCGGGCTCCGGCTCCAATGAATCCTTCAGTACGCCTGCTAGCGACTGCACATTTCGATAATCAGTTGCTCTTCCACCGGAATCTGGACATCCTCGCGCGTCGGCATGGCGACGACGACGGCTTCCAGGCTCTTCGCATCCAACTGCAACCACGATTGGAGCGACACCTCCCCTTCACCCACCACATGACGGATGAACTGTCGACTTCGGTCGGAGGGCTTGACGCCGATCCGATCGCTTTTTTGCACCAGATAGCTGGGACGGTTCAGCCGCCGACCATTGACGTAAATGTGGCCATGCCCGATCGCCTGCCTCGCCGCTCGATGCGACGGGGCGAAACCGAGCTTCCACACGACGTTGTCCAAACGACGCTCCAATAGGCTCAGCAAGGCCTGGCCAGTATTGGTTCTGGCCCGTTCCGCCATTCGGAAGTAGATCAGGAACTGGCGCTCCAACACACCGTAATAACGCTTGACCTTCTGTTTTTCACGCAAGCGCACTGCGTAGTCGGTGGTCTTGCGGCGCCGCCACGTGTGCATGCCCGGAGGCTTGCTGCGCCACTGGCGTTCCATAGCACATTTACCCGTCTCACACCGCACGCCCTTGAGCATCAACTTGATGCCCTCACGACGGCAGAGCCGGCAAACTGGTCCAATATAGCGTCCCATACAACGATCCCGCTAAACTGTGAAAATCTACACCCGCCGCCGTTTCTTCGGGCGACACCCGTTGTGAGGTAGCGGCGTGACGTCCTCAATCGAATGAACCCGCAATCCCGAGGACTGCAGCGCCGTGATCGCGGCATCTCGCCCGCTGCCCGGCCCGTTCACATGAACCTCCACCTCTTGCAGTCCGAAGCGCCTGGCTGCATGAGCCGCTTGCTCGACCGCCCGCTGCGCGGCGAACGGCGTACTCTTGCGCGTTCCCTTGAAGCCGACAGTACCGGCTGACGCTTTGCACAGCACGTCCCCGTTCATATCCGTAATCGTGATTAACGTATTGTTGAACGACGCTTTGATGTGCGCGATCCCACGCGCCACGCTACGCCGCCTTTTTCGCTTGCTGCCCGATCGTTTCGCCACGAATCGCTCCTTTAGCGCATCTCCTTGACGCCCTTCTTTCCAGCCACAGTCTTTCGAGGGCCCTTCCGCGTGCGAGCATTCGTACGCGTCCGCTGCCCTCGCACCGGAAGATGCGCCCGATGGCGCATCCCACGGTAACACCGGATGTCCTTCAGGCGGGCGATGTTCGACTGAACCGTCCGCCGAAGCTGTCCTTCCACCTGATAGTTCCGGTCGATCACCGAAGCAATCTGGGTGACCTGCTCCTCAGTAAGGTCTTTGGCCTGCATACCGACCTCGATCTGTGCGTCCTTCAGAACGTCCAGCGCGAGCTTCGGCCCGATGCCATAGATATAGCGAAGCGAGTACTCGATTCGCTTGTTGCTCGGGATGTCAATACCGGCAATGCGTGGCATGAAACGCTCTCCTATCCCTGACGCTGCTTATGCCGGGGATTCGTACAAATCACCCGAACCACGCCCTTGCGCTTGATGATCTTGCAGTTCTCGCAAATCCTTCGCACACTCGATCGTACTTTCATCGCAGTTCACCCCTCTTTCCGGGCAAAGACATTCATCGGCCATCCGTCAGCACGTCGGCGCCGTCTGTCGTAATCGCCACCGTGTGCTCGTAATGGGCCGCGTATTTCCGATCCTTCGTTACCACCACCCACCGATCCGGGTCGCGGTACTCGACGGCGTAGGCGCCCTGGTTCACCATCGGCTCGACCGCCAGAACCATTCCCGGAACCAACTCGAAATCCGCAAGCTTCTGCCGCCGATCCCAATAGTTAGGAACTTTCGGTTCCTCGTGCATGTTCCGACCGATCCCGTGTCCCACGAAATCGCGAACCACCGACAACCCTTCACCCTCAACAACAGCCTGGATGTTCGACGCCACCTCGCTCCACATTCGGCCAGGCTTCATCATCTCGATCGCTCGATCCAGAGCCTGTTGCGTCACGACCATGAGGTGACGGACGGCATCCGAAACGTCGCCGATCGCCAGCGTTACGGCTGAATCACCACAATAGCCCGCAATTCGCACTCCACAATCGATGCTCACAATATCGCCTTGCACCAAGACGCGTTCCCCGGGAATCCCGTGGACCAGTTCCTCATTCACGCTCGTGCACAGCGCCGCCGGAAACGCGAAACGCGCCTGGGGGTTTTCCACCCCCTTAAACAAAGCCTCGCCACCGGCCTTGGCAATCATCTCCTCAGCGACTTCATTCAATTCGCCGGTGGTCGCCCCTGGCACAGCCAATTCCGCCATCCGCGACAGCACGCTATGCACCACGCGACCGGCGGTCCGCATCAACTCGAGCTCTCGAGCGCTCTTGAGTATCACGCCCCGAGCTCGCTTCGTACTCACCGTCCGTCTCTGTCGGTCCATCTCTTTCATTGGCCGCCTGCCCGCCGGCAAAACGATCGAACTCCCCGCTGCGACCACATCCGCAGAGGCCGAGGATCCCGACCCGCCGTTGGGGCCATTCCAGGCCCGACTAGGACCGCGAACCCTTGATCGGCCCTTCGTTCCCTAAGAACCCGGGGTAGTTGCGCATGATCAGGTTCGCTTCGACGCGCTGGACCAGATCAAGCGTTACGCTCACCACAATCAACAAGCCCGTCCCTCCCAGGAAGGCGGATACCATAAACGGAATTTGCATCGATTGCGCGACCAACGTCGGGATGATCGCGATGATCGCCAGGAACCCGGCGCCCACATAGGTGATGCGCCCCATCACCCGTTCCAGGTAGTCAGCCGTTCGTTTCCCCGGACGCAGGCCGGGGATGAAGCTGCCGTAGTCGCGCAGATTGTTGGCCATCTCTTTGGGGCGAAACTGAACCGTTGTCCAAAAGTAGGCGAAGAAATAGATCGCCACGATGTACATGAGGATGTACAGATACCCACCCGTCATGAACGCATCGCGCCAAAAGAACCAGAACGAATTGGGCCAGGCGCTGGCCAACGCGCCGAAAATAATTCCCGGAAAAATCAGCATCGAGCTGGCAAAGATGATCGGCATGACGCCCCCGTGGTTGACCCGCAGCGGCAGGTAGTGGCGCTGGCCTCCATACACGCGACGACCGCGAGTCTGCTTGGCCTGCTGGATCGGGATACGGCGCTGCGCCTGGGTGATCAGGATCGCCCCCGCAACGACGGACACAAACATCAACACGATGAAAAGCACCTTGGGCAGGTCCATCGTACCCGCCTGCGACGAACTCTTGAAGCTCATGTTCTGGTAGACATAAAGAGCCGCCGTGGGCATCTGCGCGACAATCCCACCCATAATGATTAGTGAGATTCCGTTCCCGATGCCGTACTCGTCGATCTGCTCGCCCAGCCACATCAGAAAAACCGTCCCGGTCGTAAGAATCAGCAACGACATGACCATGTAGGTAAAGGACATGCCGAAAAAGCTGCCGGTGTAGTGTGCAAAAATCAGGTCTTGACTGCCCAGATAGCGCATCCAGACCATCGCGTTGATCAGGCACAGGCCTACCGTCGCATAGCGCGTGTATTCCTGAATCTTCTTGCGACCGCTGTCTCCTTCCTGCTGAAGCTTCTCGAGCGACGGCACCACCGTCACCAGGAGTTGAAAAATGATCGAGGCGGAGATATACGGCATGATGCCCAGGCCGAAGATCGTGCTCTGGCTCAAGTTGCCCCCGGTAAAAATCTGGAAGTAGTTAATCAGGTCGCCCAGCCCGCCGCTCTCCGTCGGCATCAGGCGATTCATTTTTTCCTGATCCACACCCGGCACCGGCACGCAAAAGCCGATCCGATAGGTCGCCAGCATCCCCAACGTAAACAGGATCTTGTTGCGAAGCTCGGGAATCTTGAAAATGTTCAATAGTGTGCCGAACATGCTCTACTTCGATCCTGTTACGCGCCGCGCCGCCTGGTTCACGGGACGATCCGTGCGCTCCCGCCAGCCGCCTCAATTTTCTCGACGGCCTTACCGCTGAACTTAGCCGCGTCCACATTCAGTTTCTTGGTCAACGTGCCGTTGCCCAGAATCTTGACCGGCTTGCGAAAATCGCGAATCAATCCCACCTCGCGCAGCGACTCGAGCGTCACCTCCGCGTCGGCTTCGTATCTTGTTTCGAGGTCGCTCACGTTGACCACATGGTAGCGCGTCGCAAAAATGGCGTTGTTGAAACCGCGCTTGGGAATGCGTCGAAAAGCCGGCATCTGACCGCCTTCCCGAAGAATCTTCCCGCCCCAGCCGGCGCGCTGGCCCGCTCCTTTGTGCCCGCGACCACACGTCTTGCCCTTGCCGCTTCCCCGACCTCGGCCCACGCGCTTGCTACGCTTGTCCGAACCCGCGGATTGCGTGATCTCCGTAATATTCATCCTCGGCCACCCGCCAGCCGAACGCCTCGAAGCTCCTCGACTTCTTCACGGCTCACTAATTGCCGTAATCCAGCCAGCGTGGCGCGCACCAGATTCTTCGCGCCGTTGGACCCGTAGCTCTTGGTAAGCACGTCATGCACGCCGGCCAACTCCAGCACCGCCCGAACGCTCGCTCCCGCGATCACGCCGGTACCCGCGCTGGCGGGTAGCATCACAACCTTGCTGGCGCCGTATCGACCGATGACCCGGTGAGGCAAGGTCCCGCGTACCAACTTGATCGGCACCATCTCCTTGGTGGCAATCTTCTTGCCCTTCTCCACTGCTGAGGGAACCTCGACCGACTTTCCATAGCCGATCCCCACGCGCCCTTTCCGGTCCCCAGCCACAACCAGAGCACCGAAACTGAAGCGACGCCCGCCACGAACAACCGTCGCGCAGCGAAAGACCCTTACGACGATCTCTTCAATCGCCTTTTTCTCAGGTTTCTGAGATCTATCCGTTTTCTGCGATCTAAATGAAGGCATCGGAACCTGCCAAAAATTCTCTCAACCCGTCGGTTCTCGACGGAGGTCTCCAGGGCGCTCCAACCCAAACAAGCCGCTGGATTGAAGTCCAGTCGATCTTGCCGGCGCCCCAACCGTTCCCAAAAGGGCTCTGCCCAATAACTTAAAAAACGATCCCGCCCTCACGCACCGCATCAGCCAGGGCCTTGACCCGACCATGGTATCGATACCCGCTACGATCGAAGCAAACCGTTTCGATGCTCTTTTCCTTCGCCCGCTGAGCAAGCGCCGTTCCCACAACCTTGGCGGCGGCGGCGTTTCCCCCAGCCGCAATTTTGTCGCGCAACTCGCGGCTCTGCGTGCTCGCCTCGCACAACGTCACGCCCAAATCGTCGTTGATGATCTGAGCGTAAATGTTTTGAAGGCTGCGAAAGACGACCAGCCGAGGCTTTCCGCCCGTACCGCGAATCCGCTTGCGGATGCCGAGCTTGCGGCGCCGCCTTCGTTTTTCCTTGAGTCCACTCGATCTCATAACACCTGCCGCCTACCAACGACCTCCGACGCGCAAGCGCCGAACCATCCGAACGCGCCGACCAAGCCACCAATGAGCAACCACGATCGGGCAGGGGCCAGGCTAGGTAGAGCCCGCCATGGCCTTCCCTTGCTTACGCCGAATCACTTCGCCCTCGTAGCGAATCCCTTTGCCCTTGTAGGGGTCCGTCTTACGCAGGGCTCGAATCTCGGCCGCGAACTCCCCAACCTGTTGTTTGTCATACCCTTTGATCAATAGCTGGGCCGGCTCGTTGTCGCCGCGGGCGGCCTCCCGTTCAATCACGACCTCCAGCGCCTCCGGCACGGGGACTTCAAACTGTGAACCCAATCCGCGACGCCTTCCGGAAAAGCCGATATTCAAATGCAGCACACGCCCGACCAGCTTGCAGTTGTACCCGGTGCCGAAAATCTGCAGCCGTTTCTCAAACCCGGCAAAAACCCCGAGGACCATGTTGGCGATCAGCGCCCGCGTCAACCCGTGATTCGCCTTGCTCTGCTTGGTCTCATCCTTCCGCGTCACCTGAACCCGGCGCGAGCCCTCGTCAAACGACACCGAAGCCGTTGACGGAAACTGCCACGTGGAACTTCCCTTGGGGCCGGAAACCGTCACATCCTGCCCGACCACCTTCACCGTAACCGCCGTCGGAACGGGAATCGGTTTTACGCCTATCCGCGACACCGCCCACCGCCTTCATTCACGTCGGCCACTGCCGACCGATCCAACGCCAACGTTCTTGTTTCTAACGTTCTTGTTTCTAATGAACGGTGCAAAGAAGCTCCCCACCGACGTGTTGCTCGCGACATTCCCGATCGCTCAGGATACCCCTGGAGGTCGAAACAATCGCAACACCCAACCCGTCCAAAACGTGCGGGAGATCATCCACCTTCCGATACAGCCGACGGCCCGGACGCGAAGAGCGGTCGATACGGTGCATCACGTCCTCGCCGCGCGGACCGTATTTCAAGTCGATACGCAAAATACCCTGCTTGTTGTCCTCGATCACGTCGTACCCGTGGATATAGCCTTCATCCCGCAACACCCGCGCAATTCCCACCTTCAGTTTGGAGGACGGGATTTTGACCTCTTTGCGCCGCACGCGGGCGGCGTTGCGAATCCGGGTCAGCATGTCGGCAATCGGATCAGACCACATAGTGTCAACCTAACGAATTACGATGGTGAAAATCCTAAGTCACTCCGACAAAACCGAGCCGCAGGCTTCAGCCTGCGCCAACATCTCAGTGTCGTGGGCGCTTCGAACCACGTCTTGATAGACGGTCCTAACCTAGCACCCTTGTTTGCGAATGTTTACCAACTGGCCTTGCGTATCCCGGGAATCATGCCCGCATGGGCAAGCGTCCGAAAACAGATCCGGCAAATCCTAAACTTTCGATACACCGCGCGGGATCGGCCGCAGAGCTGGCAGCGCCGGACCACGCGACACTTGAACTTCGGCTTTAGGTTCGCCTTATAGATCCACGCCTTCGTCGCCATCAGTTGCTCTGCTCCTCGGTTTTCCTCAACGGCAGACCCAAGCGAACCAGCAGCGCCCGAGCGTGCGCGTCACTCTGAGCCGTGGTGACAAACGTAATGTTCATGCCCTGGTTGTACGTAATCTTGCCGATGTCGATCTCGGCGAAAATCGATTGATCCGGGATGCCCATCGAATAGTTGCCGCGCCCGTCGAAACTTCGAGGGTTAAGACCGCGAAAGTCACGCATACGGGGCATGGCTGCATTGAACAAACGATCTACAAACTCGTACATCCGCCGGCCACGCAAGGTCACCCGGCACCCGACTTCATGCTCTTCACGAATCTTGAAATTCGAGACCGCCCGTCGGGCCCGCCGAATCTGCGGCTTCTGCCCCGTCACGCGAGCCAGATCCTCCACAGCCGCGGGTAGACGATTCTTATCCTGCATCGGTGAGCCGGTCCCCATCGAGACCACCACCTTGCTCAGCTTCGGCACGGACATGGGATTGGCAATCCCCAACTCCGTCCGAAGCGCCGCGGCGATCTCAGTTTTATACGATTCCAACAACCGGGCCATGAGAATATCCGTTTAACTTAAGGAGCCGCCCGCTCCGCTCGGGTCAACGTATGCAGCGCCGTACCGGCGCGAGTAACGCGGCGCTTCGTCACCACCCGACCTTTCGAATCGTTCTGAACCTCAAAATGCACGCGCAGGCCCTTGCCAGCGCCCGAATCGTACGGAAGCACATTGGAAATATGGATCGATGCTTCTTTCTGGATGCGCCCGCCCTGCGGGTTCCTTCGCGTCGGGCGAATGTGACGGAACACAAGGTTCACGCCCTCCACCACGACCTTCTGGCGCTTCGGATCCACGCGAAGCACCTTCCCGCGGGCCCCACGATGATCACCCGAGATCACCTCCACCATATCGTTTTTGCAAATGTTCCGCGACATTGCCGGTCAAACCACCTCTTCCGCCAGCGAGACGATCTTCATGAAGTTCTTCTCGCGAAGCTCCCGGGCCACCGCGCCGAAGATGCGCGTGCCACGCGGCTCACCCTTGTCGTCCAGCAGCACCACCGCGTTGTGGTCGAACCGCACATAGCTGCCATCCACACGCCGCGTCGGCGCCTTGACCCGCACCACGACAGCCTTGGCCTTGCGACGCTTGGACCGATCCTTGCGGTCCGTCCCGCCGGTAAACTCGCTGTTGGGCAGCGCCTTTTTCACCGTGACCAGGACAATGTCGCCCAGCCCCGCGGTCTTCAGGCGGCGCTTCCCTCGACCCGCCGTGCTACCTTTATAAACAGTAATCACCATGGCAACTTTGGCGCCGGTGTTGTCAGCCACGTCCACCATCGTTTGCATCTGAATCATCTGTGGCGTTCCAACTCCGGTTACCAACAGCAACGGCCGGCCTTGGCCGGGCGCCATCCTGTTACGACGTTCGAATGATCCGCGTCAGCCGCCAACACTTAAGCTTCGACCTGCGGCGGCAGGAGACCACTTCCACAACATCGCCGACCTTGGCCTGGTTCGATTCATCGTGCGTGTGCAGCGTCGTGGATCGGCGATAGTACTTTCCGTAAATAGGGTGTTTCACGTTGTAATTGTAGCGAACCCGGATCGTCTTTTGACCTTTGTCCGCAATCACGGTGCCGATGCGCCGATCACGATGCCCGCGTAGGCGACCCGACGCTATCTTAGTTTGTCCCGGTTCGTTGGCCATAACCATTGGTTCACTTCGTACGGTTCGGCGGCCGCGACGGCCGACGAACGTCGTGCTGAATGCCTTACCCTCCGACGGCCATCGACTCAAGGTGCCGTTGCATCTGCTCGATTCCGGTTTCACCCCGCTCATGCAGGATGGTCAGAATCCGAGCGATGTCATGACGGACGGCCTTGAGCTGGTGCGGATTCTCCAACTTCTCCGTGACCGCCTGCGTTCGCAAGTCAAACAAGTGCCGCCGCACGCGCTCCAATTCGCCGTGCAGCTCCACCGACTTCATCTCTCGAATTTCGTTGGCCTTCATCCTACCTGCGTCCTTGGGGGCTACAGCCCATGCCGCCGTTTCACGAAACGACACCGGTACGGCATCTTGGAGGCCACACGAACCAGCGCATTGCGTGCTACCTCTTCCTCCACTCCACCGACTTCGTACAGCACCGTTCCCTCCCGCACACAGGCCACCCAGAACTCAGGATCGCCCTTGCCCTTGCCCATCCGAGTCTCC
The DNA here is from genome assembly GCA_022563615.1 of Planctomycetota bacterium. Taxonomy (GTDB): domain Bacteria; phylum Planctomycetota; class Phycisphaerae; order UBA1845; family UBA1845; genus JADFMZ01. The sequence goes on along the minus strand of JADFMZ010000010.1, from coordinate 7,226 downwards.
AGTGGCTTCGAGGACACCGGCTTGTGCGGAAAAATTCGGACATACACCTTGCCCTCCCGGTGGAGGTAATGAGTGGCAGCCACCCGGCCCGCCTCAATCTGACGAGCTGTGACCCAGCCAGGCGCCAGGCTTTGCAGGCCATATTCTCCGAACGCCACCGTGTTGCCCTTGGTGGCCAACCCGCGAATCTTGCCGCGCTGGCTCTTGCGCCACTTCACACGTTTGGGCATCAGCGGCATAGCAATACCTCTTTTCTATCGCTTCGACCGGCACCGGGACCGGGACCGACCAGGCAGACACCGCGATTAGTAAGTGATGCGACCATGATTGAGACCCTAGCCTCGTTTCCCACGTCGCTCACGAGCGGGACTAGCCCCCCCGTCCAACGAAGCACCTTCTTCGCCGTATTTGCCGTGATTAATCCAGACTTTCACGCCGATCGTCCCATACTTCGTCTTGCACGTTGCAAAGCCGTAATCTATATGCGCCTGCAGCGTATGCAGCGGGATCGAGCCGCGAATCTGCGTCTCCTGCCGGGCCATCTCCGCGCCGCCCAGCCGCCCTTTGCACCTGATCTTGATCCCCTTGGCGCCGGCCGCCATCGCGGTCTCCAGCCGGGTCTTCATCACCCGGCGAAACCCAGCTCGCTTCTTGAGCTGTTCAGACACCGACTCAGCCACCAATTTCGCGTCACTATCGGGAACCTTGATCTCGACGATGTTCAGGTTTATCTTCCGATCGATCAGGTCCTCAAGAGCATCTTTGAGTTTGTCAACCTCCGCCCCCTTGGCCCCGATCACCAGCCCCGGTCGGGCGGTGTGCAGGAACACCTTCACTTCGTTGCGCGTGCGCTCGATCTCAACCCGAGAGACCGCCGCGTAGGGGGGCTGACGGTTCAGCCGATCGTCCACGAAACGACGGATCTTCTGATCTTCGATCAAGAACTCCGCAAAGGCGGCCTTCGGCGCAAACCAGCGCGAACGCCAGTCCTCCGTGATCCCGATTCGAAACCCAATTGGATTGACCTTTTGACCCACTGACAACTCCAAACGCTCGCCGGTCGCACGACCGACGAAAACCGTCAACTCTCCGCCACTATTACCGTAATATGGCTCGTCCGCTTGATGATCGGATGAGCCCGTCCGCGATCCTTGGGGCGCCAACGTCGCTGAGACGGTCCGCCATCCACGCGTGCCTCCCGAACGAACAAACGGGGCATATCCGCCTCCTGCTCGTCGGCGTTGACCATGGCGGATTTCAAAACCGCCTGGATCATCTTGGCTCCACGGCGCGGGTTGAATCGCAATTGCTCAACAGCATCGCTGCAGCGCAGACCTCGGATCATGTCAATCACGAGTCGCACCTTACGAGGCGAAATTCGCGCGAAGCGATGCTTGGCTGTCCACAATCGTAATCCGTCCATCGTCTCAAACCATTTGGCCAAACAGGCCGATATTTTGAGGTTCGCGTCTTCTCATTAAAACCTATCCCAATAATCCTTGTGGCACCGGTTTTCAACCGGTGAAACGCACGGGTTACAAACCCGTGCCACATTTTAGGATAGGCTCTTAGCCAGCTATCTCTTGCCGCCCTTGCCGCCGTGACCGCGAAAGGTTCGTGTCGGGCTGAACTCGCCGAGTTTATGCCCGACCATGTCCTCCGTCACGTATACGGAATGGAACATCTTGCCGTTGTGCACTTCAAAGCGGTGCCCTACGAACTCCGGAACGATCGTGCACCGACGAGCCCAGGTCTTGACCGAGGTATTCGCGCCGCTGGCCTTGAGGCCCATCACCTTGCTGAACAACTTCTCGTCAACGAATGGTCCCTTTTTCTGCGATCGTGTCATAGCCTTGCCTGATCGTTCCTCGCCCGTTCCTATTTCTTCGGAATCGGAATCTGCCCATAACGCCGGCTCTTGCGCCGACGCAAAATTCGCCGATTGGAAACCTTACGTCGATCTCGCGTTCTGCCCCCTTTGGACAAAAGACCGGTCGAACTGCAAGGATGACGGCCACCGCCACTACGACCCTCCCCGCCGCCCAGCGGGTGGGCCACCGGATTCATCGCCGTTCCGCGCACATTGGGACGGCGACCCCGGTGCCTCATTCTGCCCGCTTTGCCCCAGCGAAGGTTTTGATGCTCGGTGTTGCCGATTTGGCCAATCGTCGCCCGGCACTCCACCCGCACCTCACGCGTCTCTCCAGACGGAAGAACCAGGATCGCCCACGAATCGTTCCGCGAGAGCAATCGGGCCGATGACCCGGCGCTGCGGGCCATCTTGCCGCCCTGGCCAATGTTCAACTCAATGTTGTGCACGTCCATCCCCGTCGGGATGTTCTTCAGCGGAAGGGCGTTGCCCACTTTCGGCTCGACGCCCGGACCACTCTCCACAACGTCGCCAGCCGTCAGGCCAACCGGGGCCAGAATGTATCGCTTCTCCCCATCGGTATATTCGAGCAGGGCGATATGGCAGGATCGGTTCGGATCATACTCGATCGCCACAACCGTTCCCGACATGCCGTCTTTGGTTCGTTTGAAGTCGATGCGTCGATAGATCTTCCGCGCCCCGCCGCCGCGGTGGTGCGCGGTGATGCGGCCATGATGGTTGCGACCCCCATGTCGGGTTATTCGCTCGCACAACGATTTCTCCGGACGCTTACTCTTGTCCGTCAGCTCGGCGAAATCGTTGACGCTCGAAACCCGTCGCCCGGGTGAGGTCGGCTTGTATTTAGTTACGCCCATCTACGGAATCCTCGACGGCGATCAATGGACCAACCCGCCTCCCATCGGCGGGCGATCGCACCGTCAGAACAAATCAATGTGGTGGTCTGGATGCAGCACCACCACCGCTTTCTTCCAGTTCGCCCGAGTTCCAACCTTGAACCGAACGCGACGCTTCTTGCCCTTTCGATTCGCGGTTCGCACCGATTGGACCTTCACCTTGTAGATATTCTCAATCGCCAGGCGGATTTCCGGCTTCGAAGCCTTCGCATTGACCTCGAACGTATAGGAGCCGCCTCGGGCCGGCCGACTCGTCGTCGCCCCATGCGACTGCTGGGACTGATGTGTCCCCTTTTCAGTCACCAGCGGGCGTTTGACTATGTGGTAAATATCCATGTCATTCCTAGGCCTGCACCTGCGGGCCGACTACCGTCCGCCGGTGCTTCGCGTGCCTCGGTCTGTTATTCGCTTGAATGCCGGGCCGGTGAAAATCAATCTCTTGCGCCGCAGAACTTCATAAGCAGTCAGGTCATCCACCAGCCGAATGTCCGTATCGGGAATGTTTCGACCCGACAAGTAGGTGCTCTTGTCCCGCTCATGCAGGGCCACCAGACAGCCTTGCTCCACCCCCAGGGCGGACAACATAGACGCAAAAGCCCGAGTCTTGGGCTCGGCGAAACTCAAATCCTCAACAATCAGCGCTTCGTTCGCCTGAATCTTGGCCAGCAAGGCGCTGCACAGCGCCAAGCGACGCATTTTCTTGGGAAAATTCTTGCGAGACCCGGGAACACGCTTGGCAAACGTGCAGCCGCCCCCCCGGCGAACGGGATTCCGAATCCCGCCCATCCGAGCGTTTCCGGTGCCCTTTTGCCGAAAGATTTTTCGGGTTGAGCCCTCCACATCGGAACGCCCCTTGGTCCGGGCGCTGTATTGCCGCTGATGATCCAGGTACGCAACAATCGCCTGTTTGATGATGCGCGGACGGACCCGACGACCCAGAACCTCCGGATCGACTTGCACCTCGCCCGTACGCTTACCTTCCATGTTGAAAATCGGAACCGTCAGCATCAGCCCTGAACCTTGTTGGATATTCTGATCCACAGTGTGCCGCCGGCCGGTCCCGGAACGCTGCCTCGAAGCAACAACAGGCCGTGTTCGGTGTCTACCTTCAGCAGTTCGATCGCTCGAACGGTACAGCGAACGTCGCCCATGTGGCCAGCCATTCGTTTGCCCTTCTTGACGCCTCGTCCGAGGGCCCCCGGAGCGTGGCCTCCGATACTACCAGCCGACCGATGCTTCCGCTCCGTGCCGTGCGACGCACTCTTCCCGCCGAAGCCATGACGCTTCATCACCCCGGCGAAACCTTTCCCTTTGGTGATACCGGTCACATCCACAAGACCGTTCACCTTGGAGGCGAACTGCTCCACTGTGAGCACGTCACCGGCCGACACGTCCGCCGGCTCTGCCAGTCGCACCTCACGGGTCACGCGCTTGGGGCCTGTCCCGGCCTTGGAAGCATGCCCGATGAGCGGCTTGGTCGAACGATGGGGTTTCACATCGCCATACCCAAGCTGGACCGCGTCATATCCGTCCCGCTCCTTGTTCTTCACCTGCAAGACGACGCAGGGGCCGCCCTTGACGACGGTAACCGGCTCCGCACGACCATGCTTCAGCAGGATGTGCGTCATGCCGATCTTGGTAGCCAACAACGTGGGAATCACAGGGGAAACATTCTCCTTCCAACCGCGCCGGAAACCGGCCTACGTCTTGATCTTCACAAATACGCCGGCTGGCACCTGGATGCGGTTGATCGCTTCAACCGTTCGGGCGGTCGGCTCGCTGATGTCGATGATGCGCTTGTGCGTCCGCATCTCGAACTGCTCACGCGACTTCTTGTCAATGTGCGGACCGCGCAACACGGTGTACCGCTCGATCCGAGTAGGAAGGGGAATCGGCCCATGAACCTTAGCGCTCGTGCGTTTGGCCTGCTCCACAATTTCCCGGGCCGAGGCATCCAAGGCCCCGGAATCATAGGCTTCCATGCGAATACGAATTCTGTTCTTGCTTGCCATTCAAAGCCCACCCTCATGGATCCCAAGGTCCATACCAACCGATCCCGATGAAAAAAACCGTAGATCCGCCAGAATATCCGAGAGTTGAGTCCTGTCAACCCCTCCCATCCTACTTCTTGAAAGGAATCACACGGGATCCGGCGGATTCGCCTCGGAGCCCGAGGCCCGATCGGGATCCCATGAACAGGAGAAGGCCTCCTCGCTCTATCCCACGAGCTGTTTCATCTGCTCCGACGAAACGGGGGCGTAATGCGATGGGGCCATCGTCGATGTGGCCCGCCCCTGGGAAAGGCTCCGCAGACGAGTCACGTACCCGAACATCCGGGACAGGGGAACATTGGCGGAAATGATCCGATCCTGACCCCGCACGGCCGTATCACGAACCGCAGCATTCCGGGCGTTGAGATCACCCATTATGGCGCCGAAGTATTCTTGAGAGGTCACGACCTCGACCGCCATAATCGGCTCCAGCAAAACCGGCCCTGCGGCTTTCATGGCCGCGTAGAACGCATTCCTGCCGGCCGTTTCAAAGGCCATCTCCGAGCTATCCGTCTCGTGAACCGTGCCGCCAAGGAGCGTAGCCTTCCAGTCAATGACTTTATATCCTCCCAGAATACCACTCTGAGATGCCTCCACAATGCCCAATTTGACCGCCTCGACGTATCCTGGATCGATACTATCAGATGACCATTCATCCTGAATCTCGAAGTGGGTGCGGTCCCGACCTGAGGATTTTGCTTCCAATCGTATCCGGACGACCGCGAAATGTGCTCGCCCGCCGATCTGGCGGAGGAACCGGCCCTCGCCCTCGCCGGCGGCCGTCACGGTTTCCCGATAGGAAACCCGAGGGTTGCTAACCGAAACGTCGATCTTCATTTCGGTCTTCAGCCGCTTCAGCGTCACCTCAAGGTGCAATTCTCCCATCCCGGAAATCAGGGTCTGCCCGGTTTCGGGTTGGGTCATCACGGCGATCGTCGGATCTTGCCGCGACACAGCCGCCAGCGCCTCCAGCATCTTCTCCCGGTCCTTCGACACCTTGGGCTCCACCGAGACGCTGATGACCGTATTGGGAAACTCGATCGGTTCCAGAACCACCGGACGCTTCGGATCACAGAGCGTGTGGCCTGTGAGCGTCTTCTTGGGGCCGACGATGGCTACGATGTCACCCGCCTGCGCCTGATCGAGTTGGTCCCGTCGCTTTGCGAACATCCGGTAGATGCGGGTGACATTCTCCTTTTCGCCGAGTGTCGTATTGAGCAATCGCGAGCTGGCCTTCAAGGTTCCGGCGTAGATGCGCACGTAGGTCAGATCGACAGGACGGTCCGCCACCACTTTGAACACCAAGGCTGCCAACGGGGCGTCGGTGCTACAGACAATTTCAATTTTCCGGTCCGGTCGATGAGCATCCTCAGCCTCTACCGGGGGAACGTCCACCGGACTGGGCAGAAAGTCACACACCGCATCCAGAAGCCTCTGAACACCGATGTATCGCAAGGAGCTTCCGCAGAGTACCGGAACCAGATCCCGCTGAATCGTCGCTATACGCAGGGCGGAGCGAAGCGCATCCGCCTCCACGTCCTCATCCCGGAGGTATTGTTCCAGCAGAGCGTCCGAGTGTTCGGAAACGGTCTCCACCAGGTTCTGGCGGGCGACGCGGGCCGAAACGAGAAGTTCCTCCGGAATATCCACAACTTGATAGGTCGATCCAAGAGCCTCCAACGGGTAGTAGACCGCACGCATCTCGATCAAATCTATCAGACCCTTAAAGTCCGGGCCGCTCCCGATGGGAATCTGAACCACGGCTGGTCGGGCGGGAAGGCGATCGCCGATCGACGCGACGCTCCGCTCGAAATCGGCGCCGATGCGATCCATCTTGTTAATGAAGCAGATGCGCGGCACGCGATATTTGTCCGCCTGCCGCCAGATGGTTTCCGACTGGGCCTCCACGCCTTCGCGGGCGTCGAACAAGGCCACCATGCCGTCCAGAACACGCAGGGACCGCTCGACCTCAGCCGTAAAATCCACGTGCCCGGGGGTGTCGATCAGGGTGATGGTGTGTTTTTTCCAGGGGAAAGTGACGGCTGCGGAGTAGATGGTAATGCCCCGCGTTTGCTCCTGCTCGTCGAAATCGGTGGTCGTGGTTCCGTCGTCCACGTCACCCATGCGGTGCGTGCGTCGCGCGTAGAACAGGATGCGCTCGGTCGTCGTGGTCTTGCCGGCATCGATATGCGCCATGATGCCGATATTTCGTATGTCTTCGACTTTCGCGCTCGCGCTACGAGGCATGCCCGCTCCTACCGCCTCTTCAGCGCGTCGCCTTGACCAGCGTCTTCGTTACCACCGGTAATGTGCAAAAGCCTTGTTGGCCTCTGCCATTCGGTGTGTGTCTTCTCGTTTCTTCACGCTCTCACCGCGCTCGTTCGCCGCATC
>JADFMZ010000222.1 GCA_022563615.1 Planctomycetota bacterium | reverse complement strand
GCCATACGCGCGACGTTGCGGTTGTCTTCGCCGGCTTGATTGGCCGCCCCGAAGTAAACATCTTCGATTAGATTAGGATCGATCCCGGTGCGTTCGACCAGCTTGGCGATAACGGCGGCGGCCAGATCGTCAGGCCGAACGCGGCTCAGCGCTCCGCCGTACCGACCGACCGGGGTTCGAACGGCGTCGATGATTACAGCACGTCGCATGGTGGTATCCTATCGCGGTATTCGCAGGTTGGTCGGGCTCCGCCCGACAACAAGTTGGGGGACAACGTCAGACCGAGCTCGACTTAGAGCTTCATACCAAACCGAGCCGCAGGCATTTTAGAAAAGCCTGCGCGAACGTCGGAGTACCGTGCCCGCTTCAAATCATATCTTGTTAACCAGCCCTAGTGCTTTGTCACACATAAATCTTCGGGTTCGGTCCACGCCGTGTCGAGCATCTACACTGCTCAAGAGCAGTGGCACACCCGAGAACTTAGGTGTGACAAAGCACTAGTCACTCTAACAAAACATCGTTACGAACGATCGCAGCTACGGGATGATCGCGCAGGCTAAAGCCTGCGGCTCAGTATTGTTAGAGTGCCTTAACCTCAGAAGGCCTTGGCGAAGAGCGATGCGGGCTCATAACGCCCGTCACCGATCTTATCGTTCAACGTCTTGAGCAATCCCCTTACGGTGCGATGACCAATGGCGTCGGCCCAGGCCAGCGGACCTTTCGGGTAATTCGTTCCTTTCAGCATGGCGATGTCGATATCGTCGCTGCCAGCCACACCGTCTGAATAAGCGTGGCCGGCTTCGTTGAGGATCGCACCGAGGATTCGGGTAAAGACGTATTGCTCGGTGCTGTTGGCTTCGCCCGCGCCCGCCCGCGTGGCAAACGCCAGCATCGCATCCGACAGCAACGGCGAAAGTTCATAACTGCGTCGGTGTACGGAATGGGCCGGCAGGGGATGATCGCCATCGTAAAGGTAAAACCCTCGACCGGATTTGCGTCCAAGTGCGCCTTGCTCGACCAACTCACGTTGGATTTCGTGGGGCGTAAAGCGCGCGTGCTTGCCCATCTGCTCCCACACCGAGGTGCTGACCGCCAGGTTGACGTCCAGGCCGACCAGGTCCATCAGTTCGAATGGACCCATTCGAAAACCGCCGAAGCGTTTCATAACCGCGTCGATTTCATCGACACCGGCTACGCCCTCCCCGAGCAGGCGAAGAGCCTCAAGATAATAGCCTCGGGCTACTCGGTTGACGATAAATCCCGGCGTGTCTTTCGCTCGAACGGGCGTCTTTCCCCAGGCCTTTGCGGTCTCGCAGGCCAGGTCGAGAGAGGCTTCGCTGCTGGCCTTACCTGCGATGATCTCCACCAGCGGCATGACCGGCGCCGGGTTGAAAAAGTGCATCCCAACGACTCGGGATGGATCTTTGATGCCTTGGGCGATTTTCGTGATTGAGAGTGACGAGGTATTAGTCGCCAACACAGCGGTTGGCGGAGCGGCCTCTTCCAGTGCAGCGAATACGCGTTGCTTCACGGCAAGATCCTCGACAACCGCTTCGATCGCCAGTTCGACCGCTTCCAAACCTTCGATTCTCTGGCCTGGTTGGATTCGTTCCAGGATGGCGTCGCGCTGGGCCGCTTCAATCTTACCCTTCTCGACGGAGCGATCGAGTCGTTTCCTAACCTCCTCCAGCGACCGACGCAGCACATCGCCGTTGACCTCAATCAGCCGGACCGTACAGCCGCAACGCGCAGCGAGCTGCGCAATTCCCGTCCCCATCGTCCCGGCTCCTACCACTGCGATTGTTTTGATCATGGTGTCATAAGTATATGCCTACCTGCATCCCTCATAAAGGGCGGGCGATCGGCGGCCTGTAGACGGGTTCCTAACCCATTAGTCGAAGCCCCATGCAGGGCGCGGCACGCTGCGGCGCAGACCGCTTGACATTGTTCGTCGAAGGCATACAAAACATCTAAGGGAAGAGGACTTGAGCGAATTCGATTTGGACCGAAAAGCAATGGAGCCATCGGCGTGATGTTGCACAACAGAAAAAGGGGAATCGTCCGCAGCGCCGTAGTCGGCGCGGCGGCTCTGGTATTGAGTACTCCGCAGCCGGGCTTCGGGGAGGATCCGAAACTCGACCCCGAGCTGAAGGGCTATTGCCCCGCCGCCTATTTGCTGCTCGGCAAAGCGACCCAAGGTGATCCAGCCCACGCCTCGACCGATCGGGGGAAGCTGTATCATCTGTCCAGCGCTGAGGCGAAGAAGGCGTTTGACGCAAACCCGCAGAAGTTTCTGCCTCAATTCGGCGGGCTTTGTACCACGGCGCTGGGCGGTCCTTACGCCAATCGATTCGACGGCGACCCCGAAGTATTCGCCGTCCATGAGGGTAAGGTTTACCTATTCTCCTCCGAGCGTGCCCGGCGCTCCTACGAAAAACGCCCCGAGCACTATATCGGCCCAGCGGTTGAACGGTTCGCCAGGCCCGCTATTCAGGGATACTGCCCCGTTTCCTTCCAGCGCGTGTTCCGCACTGTCTTAGGCAGCGAGAAATTCAAACATGTCCACCACAAATGGATCTACCATCTCGCCGACGCCGAGGCGTTGGCCGCCTTCCAGAAAAACCCAATGAAGTATGCCCCGCAATATGAAGGGTTCTGTACGCTGGCGGTAGCCAAGAACCACCTCTACCCGAGCGACCCGAACGTCTTTCTCCCCGCCGAGGGCAAGGTCTTCATGTTTGCCGATCCTGCTTCCAAGCAAGAGTTCATGACCAACCCCAGGCGGTTTCTCATGCAGGCCGACGCCAATTGGAAAGAGCTCAAAGACAAGGGGCGTTGATCCGCGATTGCATCATCGGGCCGGTCAGTTTCCCTCCAGCCGGCGCGGGGGTCCAGCCGATATCCCAGGCAGCGCGGTTCGTCTAAGGTCCAGGGCCGCTTGCAGATTCAGCGCGACTCCATGTGGAACAACTCCCAGCCCGCAGCCCCTCGTTCCCTTCTGTTTCCGATCGGCGTGTTGGCGACATGTCTGTTCCTCTGGCCGGCGCTGATCACCTTTGACGCCGGGGATTGGCCTAGTCCCGAGCAATATCCGAATAACTCGCCCTTTGCCAACGCCTGCGGCATGGTGGGGGCTTGGTGTGCCTACCACCTGACCTACTATTTGGGGCACGGAACCTACCCGCTCTTGTTGTTTGCCACGCTAACGGCTTTCTTGCGGCTCGCTCGAGGCCCGGTCGAAAGTTTTTGGGAGCGCGCCTTGGGGCTAGCCCTTCTGGTGGCGTGCTCGTCGGCAACTGCGCACCTGATTTGGGGCTCTGGAAGCGGCGCCTTGCCGGTGGGCAGCGGCGGTTTAGCCGGCTATGCCCTGGGTGAACTGCTTCGAGAATCTCTCGACCGAACGGGTACGGTAATCGTGCTGGCCGCCGCCACGGTCGTTGCGCTGTTGTTCACCACGCAGGGTTGGGTCTTAAAGCTGCCCTCGACGATCGGTCGGATCGCCCACACCGCAGGCGACCTGCCGGCCCGATGCCTCAGGCGGTTGCGCATCGTCTTCGCACCGCAGCCGATCTCTGTTGCGGAGGGAGTAACGACAGAGGAGCGGGTGGGACTGCTCAGTTCCAAGCCGGTCGGGCCGCGTCGGCGTATCCGTGCGCGGGCGGTCGCCACAACCGACGAAGACGAACCCGCATCCGACCGCGAGCCATCGGAAGAGCCTGAAACCCAAGCTCGGACGACCGAGCATCGGCGCGCCGGGGCGACTCAACCTGACGAGAACCGAACGACATCGTCAACCCGAACTGAGCCGCCCGGCACTGCGAAGCGACTCCTTCGTCCGATCGTGAAGTTCCTGTCACCCCGCGAGCTGGCCCGAGCGGAGCCCTATCCTAGACAAATTGAGAACTGGCGACTCCCTTCGCCCAGCCTGCTGGAGGCGCCGACTTTCGGGTTCGACAAGCAACAGGAAGTGGTCGTGCGGGAACAGGCCCGAGTGCTGGAGCAAACGCTGGAGGACTTCCGTCTTGAAGCCCAGGTCGTGGAAATTGATACCGGCCCGGTCATTACGATGTTTGAGCTTCGCCTCGGCGCCGGCATCAAGGTCTCGCAGGTTGCGACGTTGACCAACGACATTGCCCGGGCGTTGCGATCCCAAACGGTTCGCGTCGTGGCGCCGATTCCAGGCAAGAACACGGTCGGCATCGAAGTACCCAACCGCCGAAAAGAAAAGGTGCGGCTCAAGGAATTGCTGTTGACGTCGGGCAAGCGTGCCTCCGAAATGCGTTTGCCGTTGTTTCTCGGCAAGGACGCCGGGGGAGGACCGCTGGTCACGGACCTGGCCGACATGCCGCACCTGTTGATCGCCGGCACCACCGGCTCCGGCAAGAGCGTGTGCCTCAACACCATCATCCTAAGTCTGTTGATGACCAAGCGGCCCGACCACGTAAAGATGATCCTGATCGACCCGAAGCTGGTGGAGCTGAGTCAGTTCAAGGGCGTTCCCCATCTGATGTGCCCGATCGTGACCGACATGGCCCGGGCGGAGAAAATTCTGGAATGGGCCACCACCAAAATGGAGGAACGATACGAGCTGCTGGCAGAGGCCCGCGTCAAGAACATCGCCGCGTACAATGACCTGGGGAAAGAGGCCCTGTACGAGCGGCTTAAGCCTGCCGACGCTCAGGAAAAAGCAAGCATCGCGGTCCACATGCCATACATCGTCATCATCATCGACGAATTGGCGGACCTGATGATGACCGCCGCGCGAGAGGTGGAGCATCATCTGTGTCGATTGGCGCAAAAGTCTCGCGCCGTGGGGGTTCATATCATCGTCGCCACGCAGAGGCCCGAGGTGAAGGTCGTTACCGGGTTGATTAAATCGAACATGCCCTGCCGGATTTGCTTCCGGGTCGCTTCTCGGTTGGATTCACGCATCGTGCTCGATCAAAACGGCGGCGAGGTGTTGATGGGGCAGGGCGACATGCTCTTCCTGCCGCCGGGGATGCATGAGTTGATCCGCGCGCAAGGCACGTTTATGGACGACTCGGAAGTGCACGCCGTGCTCGAAGATCTTGCCTCTCGCGCTGAGCCGGAGTTCCACCCCGAATTGATGCGAATTAAGTCGCCCAACTCCGACGACCAGTCCGGGATGCGCGATCCTCTTTTCGAAGATGCGGTCCGAATGGTTCTTGAATCCAAAAGGGGCAGCGTCAGTCTCTTGCAGCGCCGGCTTACCATCGGCTATTCGCGTGCGTCCCGCCTGATCGACCAGATGGGTGACGCCGGCATCGTGGGAGAATACAAAAGCTCGCAGGCCCGCGAAGTTCTGATGACCCTCGCGCAATGGCGGAAACTCCAAGCCCACGTGGCTGCAGACTCCCAACGCGGCTATGCCGCCGACGAGGAGGAGAATGAGAGCGACGAGTTCGAGCCCCAACCTTAGTACTACAGCGCCGGATAGGCTCAAGCGAGGCTGTGAGTTGAGCCGATGAAGTCTTCCAAGTGGTTGTCATTGGAGGACTTACGGCATGGATGCGAAAGAGATTGCTGGATTGGGATCGGAGTTGATGGGTTTCCTGGGCGAGTTCGACGATTGCTTCGGTCGCAGCGAGCCGCGCGAACACCTGCGGACCTACGTGTCGGGGCAGCTTTCGGACTTGCCGCGCAAGAGCGTCGAGCCGATCGCGCTTGCGGCAGACGTTCCGCCACG
>JADFMZ010000221.1 GCA_022563615.1 Planctomycetota bacterium | reverse complement strand
TGTCTTCCTTTGTGATGTGCGCCTCGTCTTGCGGAGAATACATCTCTTCGATGAAGCCTGGCGGAAGAGGCGCGGTTGTCACGCGGGCGTTGAGATCTGCGACGATTTGAGAGATGGCGTCAAAGTCGACATCGCTCCTGTTGCGCAGGTAGCAGCGCGCCGTCACAGCAGCGTAGTCTTCGAAATCGTTGCTGATGAGAAACGAGGCGTGGGCCTTGAGGAAGCGGGAGACGACGCCCGACCCACTAAAGGCGTCGAACACGCGGAGGCGCTTCTTGCCAAGCCGGCGCTTGACTCGCTCCACCGCAGTACCGATGTGCCCCAGAAGGGCCCGCTTGTTGCCGATGTACGTGATTAGCTGTTGAGTCAGGTAGTTGGGATCCTCGGCGATGGGGTCGTCGTCCCACAGGCAAATCTGGCGTCCCTCGTTCATCGCAAGGCCAGCCTGTTGTTTAACCCCGGTCACTACGTCCTCCATGTCTGCCTCTCTTGGCGTCTAATGATGACCATGCAACCGGGTAGGTCGGGCTCGGCCTGTCGCCCGCGACCGACCGTATCCGGATTACAGGGGCTTTGCTCCATAGGTCAAACTCGCGCCGGTAAAAGGGCTTGGCCAGGCGCCGTTGGATAAGATGCAGGGAGCATAACATGGAGTGGCGGCCGCTGCAACGCCGGTGTGCCGCCGCCGTTGGTGCAGCGTGGTTTACACGGCGACCGGACGAGAGGTTGGCGATTGGTGGGGGCAGTCCGTAGGGTGCGTCCACAGACGCACCTTCTCACGTGTAAGGGCCGCCCAATCACCCGCATTTCCAATCGCGCGCAGTTCCCCAAGTTGGTGCGTCCGGGACGCACCCTACACGGCTGAATCGGTGTCTCGGCGTGCCGGCTCGGCGGGCAAAGGCAGGGGCAAGATAGGCGGTTTTCGTTGCATCGGTCGCCATGCCAGGCTACGATGCCGGCCTGAAGTTTGATGCATGAGACCTGTGGATAAGTGCCATCAATGCGGCACTGCTGGAGAACCCAAATAATGATTCGAACGACCGGCGTGATTGTCATCGCGTGCACCATCGCCTGGCTGACGGCCGCGAGTCTGCGCGGCGATGGGCTCGGCGAACCGACCACGGCCTCCAAGCCCAAGCTTGCCGACCTGATGTGGCTGCATGGCCAATGGCGCGGACAAATCAAGGGCGACGTGATCGAGGAGTACTGGAGCAAACCCTCGGCGGATTCGATGACCGGCATGTTTCGATGGCTAACCGGCGGCAACAAGACGCGCCTCTTCGAGTTCCTCACGATTACGCAAGAACCGTCGGGTCTCACGTTCCGCTTCAAGCACTTCTCGCGCGACTTAAAGGGTTGGGAGGAAAAGGACGAGTCGTGGGACTTCCCGGTCGCGACGCTCGGCGAGCGGGAGGCTGTGTTTGAGAATCCCAATCGTCAGAATTACCGAAGAATAATCTACCGAATCGAAGAGTCCGGTGGTTTGCTTGTTCGCGTGGAGGGGTACACGGACGGCAAGCTTGAAGCGGACGAGTTTCGATTCCGACGGGTCGAATAGTTGAATCTTTGAACAATTGAATCTTTGAATAATTGAACAAAGGCGTTGCGCTTCGACACGCCGGTGCGACATCTGAATCGTCCGGCATCACGGCACGACCTTTGGTCGCTCAAGTCGGCTGATTGTCGACGCGACCCATCGAAGAACCTATCCCCAAAGACCTCACCGCAGCCTCTTCCGGGTAAGGAGGGGAGCGGGCTGGGCGATGCAGGCTACAGACTACAGGCTACGGCATTCAGGCTACGGGCTACGGGGTACAGGGTACGGACTACAGACTACGGGCTACAGGATGCAGGATATAGGATATAGGCTGCTGGGGCGGGCTTTGTGCCTTGACAAAGGCACCCTCGATTGTGTACAAAGATGGATGGTCGGCTCCCGAAGCCGGCTCAAACGTCGACCCTTGCCGCCAGATACACCGGCCCGGTCCTGATCTCACGTTATTTCATAGGAGCGTGGAACATGAACAAGGCGCTGATCGCATCGGCCATTGTGGTTTCGCTCTTTTCGTCTTCACTTGCCCAGTTTGATGCGGAGGAGCGGGCGGAGTTTAGTTTTCAACCTCGAGTGGTGACCATACTCGGCGCCGACACGGCGGACACTCCACTACCATTCACGCGGGTCTTCACTCAACAGGCGGGTGAGTTGTCCATCCGCCACATTCGCGAACGGTACGTGAACTTTGGGCCTTATTGGGAAAAGCTTATTCGTGGCTGGATCGAAAACGAGATGGCCCTGATCGGCACGATGACCATCACCTGGGGCGGAGAGTTTCTGCGTGTCGAATGCCTGATGGACCGTTCACGATCGAATCCGTTTGCGGGAAAGATGGTCGTTATTCTCGAAGTGGTGGAGGGTTCCACCTTTCCAGCCGGAACGATTCTGGGTGAGGCTGTCGCGTTGCTCACGACTGAGGACGGTGACTCGGTGATGACGGTAGAACTGGAAGTGGAGCCGGGGATCTTCCCCGAGATTCTTCCCACTGGATTGATCGTGGCTGACCTTGTGAACCCGGATATGATGAGGGTGCCCCGTCGGGGTGCTTTTGTGGCAGAATATGAATTCACCTCCGTTGCGCCGCCGGACGGATCGTCGCCGTTGACCCATACCGTCACGGAAAAAAAGTGGATCGGGAGAGGCAGATCACGAGATCGGTAAGGGTGATGGGAGATCGCTCGTCGACTTCCAAGTTCGACAGATGCGGATCCGACCCGACTTTTCCGAAAGACGTTGACGAACCACCAACCGGGGCGCGACCCACCGCGTCAGTAATCGCGGGGGTTCTGCATGTCTTATTAGAGCTGTACACGTAGGAGTTATGCATGGGTCGGCGGGTCTCGGCGGTCATTGAAGCGGTGGGGCATTATGTGCCCGAAAGGGTCGTAACATCCGCTGAGATCGAGGAACGTCACCAGTTGAACTCCCGATTGGGCGTGCCGGCTGGCTTGATTGAGCGCCTCTCCGGTGTGCGCGAGCGCCGTTATTGTGAGAACGGCGAGTCCAGCTCCGGGCTGGCGGCTCGGGCGGGTCAGGTGTGCCTGGATCGTGCCGGCATGGACGCGTCGGAGATTGACCTCCTGATTTTTGCCGCGGTCAGCCAGGATATCGGCGAGCCGGCGACGGCCAACCTGGTTCAGCACGAACTCGGCGCTCGTCGCGCGCACGTGTTTGATGTGAAGAATGCGTGCAACGCCTTTCTGAATGCAATGGACATCGCGGACTCGTACATTGCCACGGGACGCTGCGAGGTCGTCCTCATCGTGTCCGGCGAGGTTCTGTCCAAGTTCGTGCGACAGGATATCCAGTCGCAGGACGACCTGCGGTTGGGGTTTGCAAGCCTGACCCTCGGCGACGGCGCCGGAGCCATGCTCTTGAAACGCCGCGAGGATTCGGATCGCGGGATTCAGGCCGGCTGTTTCGTCTCCGATGGATCGCAGTGGGAGGTGGCCGTCATGCGTGCCTGGGGCGTCATGTTTGATTCGATGGACCCGGAAAACTATTACTTTGTCTCCGACGGCGACAAACTCCAGGACTTGGCCGGCGAAACGCTTCCCGATGTCATCCGGCAGACCCTGCAAAAATCAGGATGGGCGCCGCAGGACCTCCAATTGATCGTGCCCCATCAGGTCTCCATCAGGCTGATCCGCAAAATCAGCAAAATGGTGGGGCTTCCGTTTGAACGATGCATGGTTACGATCGATCGGATGGGCAATACGGCGGCGGCCAGTATTCCCATGGCGCTGGCTCTGGCGTATGAATCCGGGAGACTCCACCCTGGTGACCGAGTGCTGCTCGCAGGCGGCGCCTCGGGTTTCAGCGGCGCAGCCGTCAGCCTTATCTGGTAGGAATGCGCCAGAGCGGTATGGCGGTTTCTCCGGTGGAACGGCGGCTGGTCCATCCACTTGTACGGCGTCCATGACGGTGATCCGCAGCCAAATAGAGGTTGATTGCACGTTGGCGGATGCGTGGGCCTTTCTGGTCGACTTCGAAAGAATGCCTGAGTGGTTTCTCGGGGAGAAACACGTGACGGTTTATGCCACACCGCCGGGTGCGGGCACGGAACGAGACGTCACGTTGTTCATCGGGCACACTTTTCGTGAGCGATTCGTGGAATGGGAGGAGCGGCGCCACTTCCGGCTCGTCGTTCTCAACCCTCCTCGATTCGTCCGGCAATGGGAGGCGTACGTTTCAGTTCGCCCGACGGAGCATGCGGTTCGCGTGTGCTGGATCCTACGATACTCGTTTGCTTTTCATACGCTGGGTCGCCTGTTCGACGCGTGCGTGGCGGCGCCGGTCATTCGATTTGTTCTATCCGTGAGCTTGAGCCGCTTCAAAGCGATCGTCGAAAGAAACGGTGCCATCGGCAGGCGGCAACGTCCATCAGTTGGCCAGGGGCGATAGGACGACGGTCATGCCTTCTTGCAACAGATTGACATTCCTTCCCGCCGTCGAGCGGGGTGCTCCCCAAGAGGTCCGCAGAGAGATGCAACGGGGTCTGCAAGGATGATTCGAATCCGCGACCTTTGGCAGATCGTTCGAATCGCCGGGCCGTTTGGATTTTGGCGGTTGCTCCGCCATTCCAGAAGCTTAAAGCAAACCACCGGCCGGTTTCTCGTACAACACGCGCTGTTCGCTTTGGACCGGGTTGGGTTGGTGGATTCCCTTTTGTCGGATGGCGGCCTCGACGTGGCATCCAAACCTGAACTGGATAGCTCCATGCTCTTAGCTGTATGCGAATACCTCTATGAGAACAGACTTCTGGAGCGTATGTCGCCGACCCGATTCCAAGCAAGGAACCGCAGCGAGTTTCGGGCAATGTTACGCTGCATGTATGCGTCCTTCGCGTACGGGCAACCGCTGGGCGCTCTGGATAAACTATTGACCGGCCAATGGAAATACGGGCGCGACGTCGTGCGCGATGGGAAGTACGACGCGATGGCCAGCGCGGATTTGACGTCGCTGTTCTCCTACGGGTTCTCAGCCTCGGTACTACGCACGACCGGGGCGCGAAGCGTTCTCGACTTGGGCTGCGGCACCGGCGGATTTCTGGACTACCTGCGAGATCATGGTTTTTCCGGAGCTCTGTACGGCCTCGATCTGTCCGAGGACGCGATTGATGAAGGAATTCGGCACGGCGCCGAAGCGCGCGGCGTTGAATTGCATGTCGGAGATCTCTTTGAAGTTGCAAACTACCGAAGCGATTTGCAGGAGGGGAAGCTTGATGTCCTTTCTCTAATGTTCGTGTTGCATGAATTTGAAGATGGCGCGGTCATGGATATGCTGCGGCGGATCGGACGTGAATTTCCCGGAACGAGCGTTCTGCTGACCGAGTTGCCGGCCCGATCCAGCGATGAAATCCGAAACGCGCGCCGAACCGTCTTTCCGGAGTTGAAGTTCGTCCATGAGATTTCAGGACAGATTCTTCGCACGCGAGATCAGTGGAAGGATTTGTTCGAACGATCCGGTTTTACTCTGCGCGCGGAGCGCGCCAATGAACTGACCAACCAACTCTGCATGTTTTTTGCATCGATCGAATCGACGTAGGATTGCAAGGAAGTGGCATCCGAAGCGGCGCCAACCTGCATCGGTGCCGCACCGGAGTTCAACTCCGGCGCACCTTGCCGCCTACGCCGACAGGGGCGCTCGGTCCAAACG
>JADFMZ010000220.1 GCA_022563615.1 Planctomycetota bacterium | reverse complement strand
ATCTTTGATGCCTGATCTTCCCTCTCTTGACGATCGCTGGATTCTGGCGCGGCGCGGCCCGCGCAACCGCGTAAGTCCCTCCCTTCCCTATGCGCACCTCGTCGAGCCCGAGCGGACAGCCCAAGGTTGCATCGAGGATATGGCGACCATTTTTATCACCAACAAGGAATGCCCGTTTCGTTGTCTCATGTGCGATCTGTGGAAAAACACGACCGAGACGCGCGTCGACGACGGGGCAGTGGCTGCGCAAATCGAGTGGGCGCTAAAGGATCTACCCTGGACGCCGGGTATCAAGCTCTACAACTCGGGCAACTTCTTCGACGCTCAGGCGATTCCGCGTCAGGATTGGCCTCGGATCGCGGGCCTGCTGGACGATCATCGCACGGTTATCGTGGAGAGTCACCCTCGGTTGGTCGGGCCATCGTGTGTCGAATTTGCCGAGTTGATCGAGCCCGACCTCGAAGTGGCGATGGGACTGGAAACAGTCGACCCGGAAGTATTACCCCGCCTCAACAAACGCATGACGCTTCACGACTACGAACGCGCGACGCGTTTCCTACTGGATCATGGAATCCCCGTGCGAGCGTTTATTCTGTTGCGCACTCCGTTTCAAAGCGAACGGGAGGGCGTGGAATGGGCGATGCGGTCCGTGGACTACGCCTTTTCGATCGGCGTGCAGTGTTGCTCCATCGTGCCGACCCGCTCGGGCAACGGGGCGATGGATTGGCTGCAGGAGCACGGCCATTTTCACCCTCCCTCATTGCATTCCATGGAGAGAGTTCTTGAATACGGTGCAGGCTTGAAACATGGTCGGGTCTTCATGGATCTGTGGGACGTGGAGAGATTCCACGACTGCCCGAGTTGCAGCGCGAAGCGGGTGAACAGACTGCGCGGGATCAATCTTTCACAGGAAGTGACGCCGCGAATCCTCTGTTCTTCTTGTCAGGGTAGTGATCCAGGTTAGACCCTAAAAGTGTGGCACGGGTTTGTAACCCGTGCGGTTCACCGGTTGAAAACCGGTGCCACAAAGATCAATGGGATAGGCTGTTCATGGGGATTTCAACGAGTCGATCCGCCGTCATCTTTGATCTCGACGGCACGCTGACCGTGCCTTGCCTGGACTTTGACGCCATCCGAACCGAAATCGGCATCTCCGGTCCGATCCTGGAAGCCATCGCCGACCTGGACCCCGATCAACGTGAACGGGCCCAGCGCATTTTGCTCCGCCACGAACGCGAGGCGGCCCGGCAAGCCCGGCTTCAGAACGGGGCTGTCGAAGTGGTCAACACGTTACGCAATAAGGGTTACCCCGTTGCGATTCTGACCCGCAACGCCCGGGCCACGGTGGATCTTGTTCTGGACAAGTTCAACCTTGTTGTGGACGCCATCCGCACCCGAGAGGATGGGGCGATCAAGCCCTCGGCTGAGCCCGTCCTGTCCATCTGCGGGGAATTGGGGGCCGACCCGAAAGACAGTTGGATGGTGGGGGATCACCGGATGGACATGCTTTCGGGTCGGGCAGCAGGAACGCGTACCGTGCTGATGATTTCTGATCAGGCCGTCCCCGAGTACGCCGACCAGGCTGATCATGTCATCCGAAGACTGTCCGAACTGCTTTCGATCGTCGGATCGCCGTGAGCGATGGGTTGAGTTGAACAGAGCCGTGACCGTAAGGGAGCGGTCTTTCGCACAGCATGCCGGACCGCTTCCTTACGGGCGCGGCTCTGATGACCCATCCATTCACGCGCGTTGCAACAGTAGCCCTGGCCGCCGCCGATTGGTTGTGACGCTCATTTTGGCGGCGGCGAGTCATCTCTTGAATCGAGTAAGGTCGTCGGCTGCGGAGGCTTCCGGGCCGGCTCTTGCACAGCGACATTGAAACGCCGCAGGTTACCCGCGGCGCCCGCCCGCTGTTCGACCGTAGGGATCGGCTCGATTCGTCGCTTGAGCTCCTGAAACATGTCGTCGATCGGTCCGTAGAGCGTGACGAGCTGCGCGGAAAGGTCAGCCAGTTCTTCCTCTGTGCCGGTGTTGGCGCCTATGCGCGCTTCGAGTTTGGCGATCTCTTCGCGCCGCAGCTCTCGATGGCCCCGTGCGCGCCCTTTCAGTTCTGACAGACACGACCGGACGGCGTCGCACTGCGCCTTGTCCAGCCCGTGGACTTGAATGAACCGCCCAACGTATTCGTCCCAGGCGAGCAGTTCGAGTGCGATCTGGTCCTCCCGAGCCGCAGGCTTTAGCCTGCGCGAAGCATCATGTTGATCGTTGTCGGAAGCGCCGGGATGAGATGCGACCTGTTGTCGGCCCTCCTCCCGTGCCTGTAGATCATCTTGGCTATCGCCTAGCCCTCGCCGGTCCGGGCGGCGCCAGAAGTCATCGGCGTCAAACTCTCCCTCGCGCCACTTCTTGAGCATGCGCTGAGCCAAGCCCATTCCGAGGCCGTACTTCAACGCGTCCACTTCAAAGCGGGCTCGTTGGGACGGCGTGAGCAGTTGGCGGAACTCGTCAACCGCCTGTTCGTACTCCCCTCTGTATTTGTCGAACAGTGGTAAAGCCCGGGAGGCCCAGGCCTGGACGAGTTCCGCCCGTGGAGGCTCTAGGACCATCCGCATTTCGATGAACTCGTTGAGCAGCGGTTGAAGTTCTGCGCGGTGGTCGATGGCGAACCGGTTCCATCGCTTGACTGTTGAGTCCCGCAGCTTGTCTGCCTGCTCCCGGCTCAGGTCGTATCGGTTCCCGACCCGGTCCGCCAATCGGATTAGGATCAGTTGGATCTGTCGCGATGAGGGCCAGATTCCCTCCCCGAAGTCCTTTGAGGCGTGTACCGCATCGATGGTCGGAACGGGTTCAGCCGGCGATGGCGCCCCCCGGTTCCTGGCCGAATCGCCGGCCCCGATGTCGGCGGGAGGTGCTTGTCCGAGTAGAGCGGGTAGAACAAGGAGGAGAATCACCTTCGCGTGAATTGAGTGCATGTTCCATCCTTCAACCGTCGATCACGATCGACGTGTATCCTGTCTCGCGCAGGCTAAAGCCTGCGGATCCGGAACGGGTTTCGCTGTTCGATGAACGGCTTCAGCCGCAGTGCCGGCCACGAGTCGGCCGATAGACGTCTTGTGTCGCCCATCGACGAAACCAACGCCCCACGCGCCGAGCCTATTGTCTCTATCGTAGTGCCGACCTGCAATCGACTCCACCGACTCCAGCGCTGCATCGACAAAATCCGGCAAAACGTCTCCACGCCGGGCGAAATCATCGTCATTGACGGGGCTTCGACCGACGGAACGCGGGCGTGGCTGGAAACGCAGCCCGATCTGCACGTGATTCTCGAATCGCGGCGCGAGGGCGCGGTCCGAGCGTTCAACAAGGGTTTTCGCACGGCCCGAGGCCGATACGTGTTCTGGCTTAACGACGACGCCTTTCCGTTGCATGGAAGCGTCGAAGCGGCCATCACGATGATTGAAAAACCCGACATGGCCGACGTCGGCATGATCGCGTTCTATCACAACTGGCACAGCGATCGCAACGTGCTCGACCGCGTCGAACACGACGGGGAAAGCTACGAGCTCTGTCACGTCCGAGGATATCCCTACGCCAATTTCGGCCTGATTCGCCGGAGCCTGTTGGAAAAGATCGGCTTTGCAGATCAGCGTTATCATTTCTTCGGCTTCGACCCCGACCTGTCCCTGAAGGTGCAATTGGATGAGGGGCTACGGGTCATCGGCTGTCGCCGGGCGCTCGTTCACCACGACGAGTTCCTCGACGACCGCAAGCGGGGCGACCTGCCGGCGGGACGGCATGACAACGACAAACTCTTTGCCAAGTGGAACCTGCCGCCGCGCAACGGCTATCCGGACCCAGTTCCGATCTACCGGCGGATGCTCGTCGAGCGGGGATGGCTCTGATCCTGCCAACCGGCGTGGGATCGCCTACACTGTCGGGCCATGGACCTCGCTCGAAGACCGACCGTTCTACTGATTATACTAAGCGTACTCGTTCATGTGGGCGTCCTGGTCGCCGCGAGCATGCGCACCGGTCGGGTTGACGGCTACGCCTTCCGCTCCCTGGACAGCCGCGAGTATTACGAAATCGCTCGCAACCTCATCGAGCACGGCACGTTCAGTCAGGATACGTCGGCAACGGATGGGCATGTCGAGCCGGACACCTGGCGCACGCCGGGGTATCCGCTGCTCCTGGCGATGGTGATGATCCTGGCCGGCCCCTCGCCGGTTGTTTTGGTCATCGTGCAACAAGTGCTTTCGGTACTCAACGTCTGGCTCTTGTTTCGCATCACGCGCAACCTGATGAGCGAACGGCGAGCGACCGTCGCAGCCTTGTTGTTTCTGTTCGAGCCGTATCATCTTTTCTACTCCCTCTGGCTGCTGGCTGCGACCTGGTTTACGACGCTGCTGCTCCTGATCTGGTTCTGGTGGATCGAAGTCCTGTCGCGGGGTCGTCGAGGTAGGCCTTGCTTCTTGGCCGTGATCGTTCTGGGTGTGCTTTCCGGCGTGCTGGTTCTGGTTCGGCCCGTTGGCCTTCTTGTTCCTGTGGTCGTGTTTGTCGGACTGCTGGTGGGCCGCTTTACCGGCGCAGGATCGCGCAGGCTGAAGCCTGCGGCTCAGGCTGGGTCCGCCATGCTGGCTCTTAGCCATGGTGCGGTCTTTGCCGCGACATGCCTGCTCGTGATCGGCTCATGGATGTTGCGCAATCAGATCGTAGCGGGCCATTTCGCGCTGTCTGACCAGGGCGGGGTCGTGCTGGCGTACTTCAAAGCCGCCGAGGTCACGCTATGGCGAGAGGGGCGAACGGTTGAGCGATACCTGGAAACGTCGCTCGATCCCGCCCACGCCCAGCGCCCGCATGCGGTTTGGGAGGGCATCGACGCTCGGCTGCAAAGCCGGTTCGCAGGTCTTGCCGACGAACAGCGCTCGGCGCTGCATTGGCGTAACCTCGCCCAAGGCAACCAGACGGACATTGATTCCTTTGCGATTTCCAAGGCCCTGGCGCGAATCGGTTGGTCCGATCTTGTGGAGTCACCCACAGCGACGGCTGCGTGCTGCATGGTCCGGTGCGGGTCGATCCTGACCTTCCCGCTCAACCTGGCCGTCAAGCCGCCCGACGGTGTGCCCCTGCGCCGATGGCGATCAGCCGCGATCGGCGCGATCTACTCGCTGCTGGCCCTGGCTGTGCTGGTTCGATTGTGCCGAGGGGCGATCGGTTTTCGCGCCGTCTATTTCCCCGTCGCGTGCACGCTGGCACTCTTGCTGGCTGCCACGCCACAGGTGGACCCCAGGTTCCGCGTGCCGATGATCCCGCTATTGATAGCTGTGGCTTTGCTGCCTATCAGACGTGTTGACGCAGATCCACCTGAGGTGCGCGGAGATTAGCTCCTTCACGCGTCGTTTGTTGGTGTGCCACTGCTCTTGAGCAGTGCACGAACTTCACGAAAACCACCATTGCGCACTGCTTGAAAGCAGTGGCACACGACAACAGGACGATGCACAAGGTGCCGACGGAAGGGGTCAGTCTTCCTGCTTCTCAGGCGGTTCCTCGTCCATCTGGTGATCGTCCGCAGGCAAGAGCCACAGGTGAACCAGATAGGCGAACAGGAGGGTGCTGACGACCGTGCCGAACCAATCCGCCGGCGTCATCCCTTCATCTTCCTTGTAGAAGAGCCGAAGCGAGATCATCCAAGCGACAATGACGAGCACAATGAAA
>JADFMZ010000219.1 GCA_022563615.1 Planctomycetota bacterium | reverse complement strand
ACCCGAGGGTCCTTCGTCGGCTTTCATGGCTCGCTTGACAAGCAGCCTCGCAAACCCGATCCGACCCAGGCGCTGGAACTGGCCCGCAGAATGGAACGCGCCCCCTCAAATCTGTTCTTCGTCGGTGATACGACCACCGACATTCTGACGGCCCACAACGCCGGGATGACCTCCGTGGCGGTGACGTGGGGTTATCGCAATCGTAGTCAACTATCGCTAGCCGAACCCGCACATTTGATCGACGAGCCGTCCCAGTTGACCACTCTCCTGCAACGTGCGACCCAGCCGTAAAGACCTTGGACTCTCTAACCAAACTGAGCCGCGGGCTTTAGCCCGCGCGATATTTTCGCTGCTTCGACGGCCCAAAACACCATTTTATTGGAGTGCCTTGGATCCGTCCGGGTCAGGCAGGGCGAAAAAATAAGAGCACCGCGCCTCCAACCGCAATGAGGGTGCCCAGCACCGCTCGCGAACTGACCCGCTCCTTGTGGATCACCACGACCACCGGCAAGATGAAAATCGGGGCCAGGCTGCAAAGCGTCTGCGCGACTCCAAGCGGGGCATAGTGGATCGCCACGAGGGACATCCAGACGCCCAGAAACGGACCCGTCACGGCGCCGCAACCCGACAACAGAAAGCCCTGCGATCTCGATCCGACGCGTTGAGACTGCAAGCCAGCCGCGCGACGCTTGCTGGCGCGAACGGCGTAAAGTGCGACGATCGGCGCAATACCGATTCCGGCAAACACCATGCGAATCAACGTCGCGGTTTGAGGCGCGATCTGCCGTGTTTCATCAAGCCAGCCGTGTCCCATTCCCAGCTTGCTCAGTAAGAGTCCTGCGGCCTGGCAAGTGGCAGCTATAAGAGCCAATACCACGCCGCGCCATCGGTACGCGCCTACTGGGTTCTTCGACGCCGCCGGCCTCTCCAGCACGACCCACGCAACGCCCGCGATCGTAAGTGCCACCCCCAACCACGACAGTGCCGGCAGCGACTCGTCCAGCACCAGCCAACCCAGGTACGCCGCAACCAACGGCGAGGTCGTCATAATAAGCATCGAGATGCGCGGACCGATGTCGTTGAAGGCCACGAACAGGGCCTGGTCACCGATCGCCAACCCAACCACGCCGGACAGCGCCAAGTAAAAGACCTGGCCTCGGTTCACGTCCGGTATCCAAACCCCTTGCAGAAAGCGGTGCGTGACAGCCAGCAGAAGGATCGCCACCACGATGCGCGTCAGATTTACAATCGTCGCGCCGATACGCTTTCCGGCTGCCGAAAAAACGAGGGCGGTAACCGTCCATAGTGCAGCCGTCGCCACACCGGCCAGCTCCCCACGGTAGACATGAAACATATCCGGCATGATCCTGGGCGATTGTAAAGGAGGTGGCGCAGAGGACCAACCGGGTTTGTAACCGTTTCGGCGGGGACGATAGGTGAAACAAAGCGTGCCGAAAGGCACAGCCCGACAATAGCCCAGCGATTCATCGCTGGGACCCGATGCCTCCTGTCACGCCAAGTCCCGTAGGGACGGTTGATGACCGTGGTTCGGTTCAGTCGTCCCTATGGGACTCGCGCCATTGGCTCTCACTTTGAACCCCAGGACCCTGTCCTGGGCTACGTTCAAACCGTGCCTACGGCACGACGAGACCCCGCCGATTCGGTCACGGACCTGTTGGAAAACCGTGGCGCCTTGGTCGGGTTCCATGATCTTTGCCGAGCGGTTATCCTACCTGAAGATTCCGCGTTTCGGTTCTTAGGATGCGCACTATGTCACGCGTGATGTCTCAGTTGGGGATTTGGTTCTGGCGCCTGTTGCCGGCGAACCCCATTCTGGTCCGCGTCGTGCTCGGCGCCTCTCGGCGGGTGCGGCACCTTTGGCTTCGTTTCGCCTACCTGGCCATCCTGCTGGTGGTGGTCCTCTTCTCCTTGGTGCTATCCATGAGCGGCGAAAGTGCTTCGCTGTCCGATCTGGCGAAGGGGGCGTCGCAAACGTTCAAGTGGGCGTCGATGACGCAGCTTGCGTTGATGTGTTTTCTGGCCCCGGTCTTTACGGCGTCGGCCATCACCCAGGAACGCGACGCGCAGACCTTCAACATCCTGTTGTCCACCCCCCTGACCAGCGCCCAGATCGTATTCGGTTCGCTGATCAGCCGGCTCTACTTTGTAATCATGCTGCTGGCGGCTGGGTTGCCTATCTTTCTCATGACCATGGTCTACGGCGGTGTGACCGCTTCGCAGATCGCGCAAAGCTTCGCGTTATCCGGCTCCACGGCTGTTCTGACCGGCGCCCTGGCGATTTTCATTGCCATGACGTCCTTTGGCACCCGACGCACGATCCTGTCATTCTATTTGTGCATCGGTCTGTACCTGTTCAGCATCTATATCCTGGGCCAGTGGGACGACACCTGGGTGGAGGCATCCCAGGCCAACATCGCCGGCCGAAAGATGAGCTGGCTGACGCCGCTACACCCCTTCCTGGCCCTGGATGTCGCCTTGAATCGGGTCTACGCTCCACCGGAAGGGCGCTTGACGGACCACTCCGCCATGATTCGATACGCCCTGGCCTATCCGGCGGTCGCCTACGTACTTTGGACGACCGCAATGGCCTTGATTCTGACCGTCTTGAGCATCTTCTTTGTCCGCCGAGGGGCCAAGCTCGGCGAGCGCACCATCTTCACCGCTATCTCGGAAAGGCTGCATCGACCGATGGCCGCCGGTCAGTCTACGCGCAAACTGCGGACGGTCTGGACGAACCCCGTAGCCTGGCGCGAAGCCAAGACACGCGCCGCCGGCGGAGGGGCGCTGCGCTGGGCGATCATCGCAGGGGGGCTGTTTGCCTACCTCGTCCTGTTTGCCTACCACGCCACGGGCGCGTTTTCCGCCGCCGAGGTGGCTGAATGGCTGGCGGCGCTGACCATCATTCAGTTCGCCCTCGTGTTGATCATTGCCACCAACACAGCCGCCACTTCGATTACCAAGGAGCGGGAATCCTTAACCCTGGACCTGCTCATGACGACGCCCCTGACGAGCAAGTACATTCTGTGGGGAAAACTTCGCGGGTTGATCAGCTTCGCCGCGCCGCTATTGGCGGGTCCGATCGCCATGCTGATGCTGTTCGGTATCTATGGATGGCTCAAGGGAGACGCTCCGCCGGCGGTGTGGCTTGAAACCGGGATCGAGCTGGCGGCGCTGCTCGTGATCTACACCGCGCTGGCCTGCGTGCTCGGCTTGCGCGTCTCGATCGCCAGCAGGTCCAACATGACCGCCGTCTTGTACAGTCTGGGGCTCTTGATCGTGATCTGCGGCAGCCTCACCTCGTTCGGATTTTGGCTGGTCGAAGCCGCCCAGCGAGAGTTTGGAGCGCTGGTGGCGCCCTTCACGCCCTTTACCTCGATCCGATATCTCATCAATCCATCAACCTTGTTTGACTCCGCGCAGGAGTTCAGTAAGCACGCCTCCGCCGAGCGCACCGCCGCGTTAATCGGCAGCGCCCTAGCCATCGTTTTGTACTCCGTCGTTGTTTGGCGCACCTACGCCGCTCTCGTTAGCGACTTCGACAGAACGATGCGCAAGCAGTCCAACCTGTGAAACGCCGTGCCAGAAAAGTGTCGGAAGGTCGAAACGTCCAAAGGTCAAACGTCAAAACAGAAAAACGCCGGAACGTCAAGAAGGCAGAACGCCGTGACGCCGCGGAACACATGCGGGTTGCATCCGATCGTGGTGACTGTAGCATGGCCAGTGTTGCTGAGATCGACCCGTTCCGGTTGGAGTGGATGCCCCGCCGGCTTGAGCAACAACACGAAACATCGGAGTTTATCCCCATGCCGACAGGGTACCGCCGTCGTTCGCTCCGCTCTGCGCGGCTCGCGCCGATTCTTCTGGTAATGGCCTTGTCCGGTTGCACCGCCGGCAGCCTGCTGGTCACACCGGTTTCCGCAAAGCGCAAATTGGTCGAGACCGAGTTGTCGCGCGATTCGCTGTTTGCACTGACCAAGATAGCCATGATCGACGTGACCGGCGTCATCGCCAACGCGCCGAGACGGCAACTTCTGGGCGGCGGCGAGCACCCGGTCAGCCTGCTGCTCGAACAGCTCGACCGTGCGCGCCGTGATCCATGGGTCAAGGCCGTCGTGCTGCGCCTCAACTCGCCCGGCGGCACCGTCGTGGCCAGCGAACTCATATACGACGAGATCACCCGATTCCGCAAGAGCGGCAAACCGATCGTGGCGGTCATGATGGACGTCGCCGCCAGCGGGGCCTACTACATCGCCTGCGCCTGCGACGAAATCATCGCTCAACCCTCGACCGTCACCGGCAGTATCGGCGTGATCATGCAGATGTTCGACGTGAGCGGGACCATGAACTTGATCGGCGTGAAGACCGACGCGATCACCTCCGGCCCCTTCAAAGACAGCGGTTCGCCCTTCCGCGCGATGAGGCCGGAGGATCGCGAAATCTTTCAGGGCATCGTCAATGACATGTATGAGCGGTTTGTGGCAGCCATCGTGCGGGGCCGGCCGGCTTTGGATGAGGCCGCCGTGCGCAGGCTGGCCGACGGTCGCATCTACACAGCCCAACAGGCGCTGGATGAAGGGCTGATCGACCGCATCGCCTCGCTGCGGGTGGCGATCGATCTGGTCAAGGAGCGAATCGGCGCCAAGCGCGTGCGTCTGGTCACCTACAACCGGCCACTGGAATACCGACCCAATTACTACGCCTTGGGTCACACCGAACCGGGCGGCAACATCAACTTACTCAATATAGAATTCGCGGCCGGCCTGATTCCCCCTGCGCCGCGCTTCATGTACCTGTGGGCTCCCGCTCGCTGATCCGAGACACAGCCCAAAGCCTATCCCGCGGTTGCCGCCCACGTTGAACACTGTGCCTGGCGTCGGGGCATACGCACGTCCGAATCCCGCCGGAACGAACCCCGTCCAGATCTTTCCGGACCATTGCAGAAAAACTCTCACCCAGACGATGCGAATGGGCTGCATCGCAAGAAAGTATTGAATACTTCTAGTCGTAGCGGCTCAGCGGGAGCTTCGCTCTACTGTGAAACGACCCCTCAGTTCAAGATTAACGGAACACCACAACGATTCCCGTATGGGCATACCGGGTCATTCGCCATCTGTAGTGCATCATGCGGCGAAAAGTCGCGCAGGCGAAGCCTGCGGCTCGGAACGCAGAAACGGGAAATACTCTAGCGGGTTATCTCCATGCACGAACAGAGTGAATACTCATCGGTACCGATCGGTGCGGCCCGGGCTCTGGCGGGTGAAGTCGAGGCTCGATTCGCGGTCTTTCTTCCCGGAAATTCTCAAGACCGGCCCGTTCTATATCGAGATGCCGGCGCCGACCTTTCAACGCCGGATTTTGAACGTCTGGCCGACCATGGCGTTTCCACACTCCTCGTGCGGTCGGCGGATCTGAAGCAGTGCGAAAAAATCCTGGAAGCCAAACTCAGCCAAGTGCTCGACAACAGCGATCTGGGATCAGAGGAACGCGCGCAGATGGTGTACCACGTCGGGACGGCGGTGGCCCGTGATCTGGTCCGCCCGGATAACGGCGCCCCCGATCTGCGTCGTGCCTCGACCATCGTCGACAATGTAATCTCCTGCGTGCTCTCCGATCCGATGATCGCAACGCACATGCTGCAAATGGCCGAACATGAACGCACGACCGCGAGCCACATGTTCATCGTTTCCGCCCTGGC
>JADFMZ010000218.1 GCA_022563615.1 Planctomycetota bacterium | reverse complement strand
CTTTGTCGGGGCCGGCGGTGACCCCGACAAAGTCGTATTCAACGCCCTCCGGTGATGCGATCTCCGCTCGAACGACCCCCGGCGTACGACGCATCGTCTTGAGAAAACTGAAGGATAAGAATGCCGTCGCAACGAAGAGAATCGCCGCCAGCGACCAAGCCACGCGCTCCCGGCTCTTCCGCTTGAGCAGGACCGGCGCCGGAAGCCCCACTTGCGAGCCGCCTTGAGCGATCCATTGCAGTTGGAGCTTCACGTCATGGGCGGTTTGAATCCGATCGTCAGGATCCTTGGCTAGACACAACCGGATAATATGATCCAGCGCCGGCGGCGCCATCGGTTGCAGCTCGGAGATCGGCTGAGGCTTGGCCGACATGATCGATGCGATCAAGCTCGCTCGACTCTTGCCCGAGAACGCACGGCGTCCGGTGGCCATTTCGTAAAGAACGGCGCCGAAGGCAAAAACATCCGTCCGCGCGTCAGCCTCTTTGCCCTCCAATTGCTCAGGGGCCATGTATTGAAAGGTTCCCAGGATCGTGCCTTTGCCCGTCAGGGGTTCGGTCACTGTGGGGGCTTCAGGCTCGCTGGATAAGCCCGAACCGCTTTGCACGTACTTGGCCAGCCCGAAGTCCAACAGCTTCGCGCCGGACCTGGCCAGCATGATGTTGCCGGGCTTGAGGTCGCGGTGGATCACGCCCGCGCGGTGCGCCGCCTCCAGGGCTGAGGCGATTTCGCTTCCGTATTGCAATACCTCGTCTAGTGATACCGGCCCCTTGGTCAGCCGCTGCGACAGCGTCTCACCCTCGATCAGCTCCATCACAAGATAATGCAACCCCGCCTGAGCCGCAGGCTTCAGCCTGCGCGAACTCTCGGGTGTCGAGGCACCATCAATTTCCGACGTTTCGCGCGGACTAAAGTCCGCGGCTCGGGAGGACTTGTCACTGTCGACGGATTCGAATCCATAAATCGCGGCAATGTTGGGGTGGTTGAGCGAGGCAAGAACCTTGGCCTCGCGCCGAAAGCGAGCTACGCGCTCCGGATCACGAGAGAATAGATTGGGCAGCACTTTGATCGCCACCTCACGATCGAGCTTGGTGTCCTTCGCGCGATAGACCTCACCCATCCCACCCGCGCCAAGCGGCGAAAGGATTTCATAGATCCCCAGGTTTGTGCCCGAACGAAGTTCCATAGCGCTCTAATCGAATCCGAAAGTCAAAGTAGCGCGTATTATCCCGATTTTTCACTCAATCACAAAGGGGGCACCTACGAGTGCCGGTGGGCGGAGCCGTCTTGACGAACGAGGCGCTTTCCGGGTTCCTGGGGCCGCGCGGGTTGACGCTCGCGGGTCAGGCATGGCGCGGAATCGCGCACGGCGATTCAGGCGCCATCACCGTCGTTCGCTTCGCTGAACAGGGCAACACTGGCGGTGAGGCCGTGGATGAAGTTCTTGCCGCCGATCGGGCCGAACTCTCCACCGCAGAAAAACCCTGCGACCGGCACATCCCCCAAGAGCTGTCGCAATACACCAACATCATGCCCTGGTTGTGGCCACATGTTCGTACCCCGGCCATTGCATCCGAACAACATCGCGCCCTGAATGGACTTGTCTGCGTGGGGCTCCAGGAGACGCCGCAGGTCCAGATCGGCTGATTCGGCGTCGCGAACATGGAACTGTACGGTAGCGCCGACGCGCGCGTGACCGGCGATGGCGATGGCGCCGTTGGAGCGATCGGCGCCGAGAATATTTTGAATGAGGAAGTCGCCTCGGTCGAAGCGGTCCTTGTATTCATCAATGACCCGCCCGAGGAAAAGCGATTGCCGGGCGAGTTGTTCGTCCTGCTGGGAGAGTCCCGAGAGGATATCCTGAAGCTGCTGAAGCGTGGGCCGACCGCCGAGCTCAAGGACCACGTTCCGCTCGCCCCGGGTGATGACAAAGGGTTTGCCGATCGGTCGGCAGCCCTGCGAAACCACGGTCGTGACCGTAAACGATCCGGTCATTGCAACCCCCACCATGCCCTCACGAACCACTTCGCCATTGAGGATCAGACGATTTTGACCCGGCTCATGCGCCGCGCTGGCCACCCCTCCAATCAACGGAGCGCCGGGATACATCAGGTTGAGCTGATCGAGGAACTCTTGAACGCCCAGACGAAAGGGATCCGCAAACCCGATGAACAGCGGTTGGCTCTCGGGAGAAACAGCCACAAGTCGTTCCCAATCATGGCTGCTTTCCGCTGCTTCGAGATCCTGTTGTCGGATGTGAAAGGGCCGAATCCGCACGTCGGGCATCGTCGCCGCCAGCAGCGACATGGATGGAACCCGTTCGAGTTCCTGATCCACGCCGATGACGCCCTCAGCCGTGCATCCGATCAACGTGGCGTTCGGCAGTAAGGTGCTGACCCGCTCCACCACAGCCTCAAGATCGTCCTCAAAATGCGCGGATACAAACAGCAGCGCGAGATCGACCATGCCCGGCGTTACCCGTTGGTCAATCGGGGCTAGAATCTCCTCAATCGCGCGATCGACTTCGGACGCTCGGGTAACAGTAGCAGCAAATCGCATGGCCTTGTTAGATAACCTCCGATACTAGATTGAAGAAACTAGGTGCTTCGTCAACCTTGAACTGACGGATTGTTCCATGGGAGGGCGAAGCTCCCGCTGAGCCGTAGGGTAGTCTGAAGGAAGCGCAAAGGGTAAGGCAAAGATCATCTTTGCGTTCCCCTTTGCGATACCCTGCGTTCCTCCCAACGGCCAGGGGCAAAGATGATCCTTGCCCTACCCCTCCCCAGGCAGCATAACGCGACCAGCCGGCCAAAGTCGAGCCGGGGAACCAGCAGGAGGGTTGGGCAGGGGAGGGGGTGCTTCGGCTTGGCGAGGTAAGCGAATCTGCTCAGTATTACGCTGCAACTTTAGCAAAGCGATGCGGGCGGGAGCAGCCAACAACATACTTTGCCCGACACTTGCAAAATGCCCCTCAAACCGGTATCATGCAGCTTGCAAAACGGGGGGAGGCAAGAGCAACGGCTTGGCCTCGATGTGAGCGGCAACTTTGGGGGCGTAGGATGGGGGTTAGACGCATGGCAAGAATCTCAAGCCCAAGATGGATGATCGCGGCGCTGCTTTGTGCGGCTTCGCCGCTGGCTGCCGGACCCGATTGGGTGGAACCGCCGGGGGTTGACGCGGGCTCGGTTCCGGGCTCAGCCCAGTCCATCACCGGCAGCGGAAGTCTCTCAAGTATCGGCGGAGAGCTTACGGCCGTTTCCACAGCCTCCGCCGGGGCCGACGACTTCGAGGACATGTACTGCTTTCAGATTGTGGACCCAGCCAACTTCCGCGCTGTGACCTTCCCAGACTCCACCTTCACCGGGTCAGCCAATTTCGACACGCAGCTCTGGCTGTTTGATCGCAACGGGTTCGGATTGCTCGCGAATGACAACGCCGGCCCCAAAGAACAGGGATCCGGTTTGCCCGCCCCGGCGGGTATCGCCCCTGGGGTCTATTGCCTGGCCATCTCGGGATTCGATAACGATCCGCGAAGCGACGGCGGGCCGATCTTCAATCAGGAATCCCGCGAAGAAGTCACCGGGCCGGACGGCAAAGGAGGGCAGGATCCGATCGTCGCGTGGGGACCGCCTGGCGATGCGGGGCAGTATGTCATAGCCCTGACCGGCGCGGCTTTCATCGAAGTTGATGATTCCGTCCCAACGCTTTCCGAATGGGGCATGGTCGCTCTGGCAGGGTTGCTGCTCGCTGCGGGCGCGACCATTATGCGGCGGCGACGAGTGCAACGACCGGCGCAGTAACGCAATCCAACCAAACCGAGCCGCAGGCTTCAGCCTGCGCGAACGTCAGAGTGTCGTGGGCGCTTCGAAACGCTTCTCGTTAGACGGTCAAGATCCTCGGGATCATCCCCAACTCCTGCGGCATGGACCGAGATTGATTCTTGAACAAATAAGGCGCGCGGTCGGCGTAACGCTGGCGGCGCGCCTTTTTCCTTGCCCATACGGGATCAGCGCTTGCGGCGGACCAAGCCCGCTCTTCCTGGCTAACCACCCTGTACATCCGATAGTGGCTCCCCGAGGCCCTCGCTCTCTGCTTCGGTGTCATGCGCCACGTTTCCAACCTTCCAATCCCACGTTTTCTCTTCGTAAGCTGCCTTCCGTTCATCTTCGGTCCCGATCATATACCAATGTTCGCCCGAGCCCGTTGTCGAAAGAACGTGGAACGCGACAGTATCAGGCAAACGCCCCGGATGCAGTTCATCCGGTATAGAAACTCCGCCTTCGAATGCCATGGTAATACCATGCCATTGTTTGAAAGGTGCAAAACTCTTCACACGAAGAACGCCGATCTCAGGAATCCTATATGTATAGCAATCGTTCTTTAGGTCAATCTGAATCCCGCCCGCCTTGTTCAGCGCCAGCTTGAATTTTCCTTGCCACCCGTCGGGCAGGATAAAATGAACAGGGGGACCCGACGGTGCGGGTAAGTATACAAAGTAGAGACAGCTAGACCCAAGGGCGCCGAGCAGAATGACGACGAATATGTAAAACCCGAAGTTGCGCATCTGTCTTCGTTATCTCCTGGGACAGCATGCAGGCGTCTTTGCCTGTACCATCCTTCGACTACATCGTCCAGTACAATACTAGAAAGAAGAATGCTAACCCGCCCAGGGTTAGCCCTGCCACCCACATACCTGCCCGAAATGGTGCTCCAAAGCGCCAGCGCGCAAGCGAAATAGCGACCACGCCTACGACAAGAACACCTATCTCTGTCATCACGCCGCCAAAGAACGACCGCTCTTGGATAGTCTTTCCTATCTGCCCTCCTACCACATCGGACGTAAAGAGCGGCAAGGTGGCCAGGATCGACCCCACTATTGCAAGAACGAAGAATGTCTGGCCGCTACGAAAAGGACGTCCACGTGGTTCCTCAACCAGAAACGTAGAAGAGTCGGAAAGATCGAAACTTCGACCGCATTCCGGACACCGACGGCTCTCGAGTTCGTTAAGACGATACCCGCAGTTGATACAATTCTTAGATGGCTTGCACACTTCTTCTACCAGATTCTGACGGTTGACGTTTTCCATCCGGCTTGAGCCCTGAAGTGAACTGTAGGTCGATTACTGATGATACTTCGGACTCTACGGAGATTCAAGACTTGCGCACTTTGAATCCCACGTTTGCGGCGGGTTTTCGAAGCACCGCAGCCACCGATCCACCAGCCGTAACCACCGGCCCGGCCACACGTTAGGCCGCCCGCGTCGCGTGTGGCGACCAAAACAATTCAACCGCAGGATAATGAGGCTTGACATTCGACATTTGTTTGGTATATGTTATGGTGCAGTGGCGGTTGGTTGTTGAGCCGCCGGGATCTGTTGGAGATGACGCAGTGCAACCAATTGAACGATCCGTGGAGCCGTTGAACGAAAAGCAAAAAACGCTGGTTCGAGACAATCTCGGCTTGATCGGGGTTCATCTCAAGCGATACGTTTCCAATCTGTCCCAACCCCGTCACGACCGCGAACGGGAGGATCTGTTTCAGGAAGGGTGTATCGGATTGATTCAGGCTGCTCGTACGCATCGGGAGGAGTCGGGCATCCCCTTTGCCGCTTTCGCCCTGCCTCGGATTCACAACGCGGTCAGTCTCGCGCTGCGAACTCGATTCCATCTCGTGCGCATGGCTCCTCCGCGCCGCGATCGGCGCGTGGGTTCATCGCAAACCACCGAGCGCGAAGCGAAAGCACTTCATCCAACTCGGC
>JADFMZ010000217.1 GCA_022563615.1 Planctomycetota bacterium | reverse complement strand
AGCGGCGACGGCGGCGGAGACGCCGGCATCGAAATCTGCTGCGGCGCCTTCGAGCTGGCTGGCGTCGGCAAGAGCGTGATCGCGGACAACACGATCAGCAATAACGCCGATGACGGCATCCACATCGACAGCTCCTTCGGCCTGAACATCGGCCCGAACAACATAATCTCGAACAACGGCCAGAACCCTGCGGCCGTGGTGCCTTCGGGCATCGAGATCGTGAACACAACGTCGGCCGCTATCTTCGCTGCCACGGGCGACGTGGTGCCGGTGAACGGCAACACGATCACGGAGAACAGCATCTTCGGCAACCAGAACGCGGTGCTGGGCGCGCTCGGCATCGACCTGAACGGCGGCGGCGGCACCGGCTGCGCGGCGAAGGGCGTCGCCCCGATCGACCCGAACGACTGCATCGCTCATCCGGTGATCACGCTGGTGGCGGCGGACGGCAAGGTGGGTGGCACCACCTGCGCCAACTGCACGGTGGAGATCTTCCTGGCCGACGAGGCGCCGGACGACCAGCCGGGCGTGGCGCCGGACCTGCACCTGGGTGTACAGCACGGTGAGGGCCGCACCTTCCTGCAGAGCGGAGTGGCGGACGCCGATGGCGACTTCACCATCTCGTTGGTCTGCGGACAGGGTGCGGGCATCTTGACCGCTACCGCCACGGACGAGATCCAGGGCAACGGACTTAGGCGAAGCTGGGGACGTGTCGAGCAGAGTTACGGCGCCGGTCCCGTCCAAACGGGCCCGCCGGATCGCGCTGCCGCCGGCCTCCGCCCAGTACAACTGGTTCGGTGTTCCTTCTGATGCGGGAACGAACGGGATCGACTTAAACGCCTCCACGACCTTGCCGATGTCGGTGAAGTTGATGTCGCCGAACGGCGGCCAGACGTCGCCCCACAAGGCTGTACGAATTTCCAACGCCGTTGAGAAGCAATCCTCACTGGCTGACTCGACGCACGTTTGCGTAGCCTGCTGAGCTTCGTAGACCGAGCAGGGCAGGACCTCCGCACCGTAATAGTAGATCGTGGTCGTATCGACGCCGGCGCCGAAATCCGCCGTCAGCGCCGCCGGGCTCCAATCCCGGTAGAACGGCGTGCATTGCAGTTCCGCCGCGACGAACTGCGGCGTTGACACGGTATCGTTGTCGTCAAACGCCGACGGCGGACCGAGGTACCGTAGCTGGTTCTCAAACGACGAGAAGTCAGGCCCGACCGGGCACCCGTTTTCGGGATCCATGTCCGAGTCGACGTAGAGGTTCATGAGCTTGATTCGGATGGTCACCTCCGGACTGCCGGCCACGGATGATGTCGGCATCTTGAAATCGCCGACCCGGTTGTAGTCGCCGCCCGTGTGGTCGTTCAACTGGTCCTCAGCTGCCAGAAGCGGATCGGGAGCAAGGTTCTCGCAGGCGTCGTCTAACAGCCTGTTGAAATAGTCCCGTTTTCAGGCTGCGACCCGAAGCGGGTGTGGGGCGAAGGCGTTGTAGCGTGCGACGTTTTTCGAGGGCGAAAAGTTGGTCCATCGAATTTGAAGCGCCAGATGGTCGCGAAACGCGCGATCGACCCAAAGAATGGCAACGATCTTCGCCCAAACTGACGAAAAACCACCCCCGCCTTCCGTTTGCAGCGTTCTTGGTTTGCCCATGCCGAACAACGCCCGCATGACCACTCCGAGGTTCTTGCCAGCCACATACATCAGGTAACGTTTGGTGACATCCTCCAAACCGTGGAGCCAACTGCGCCTCGCACCGCCCGTCTCGCACACGTGAGCGAAGCTCCGTTCCACGTATTCACTTCGCAACCGGCCCAACCGTTTGCCGCGATCGCCTTTGACGCGCCGACGATTTCCGTAGACCGCGCATTTGTGTGCTACAGGCTTGTCACTCCACTGGCGACGCCAGCGACTCGCTCGCTCGGGAATGTAACTGCGAATGCCAAAGGCCTCGCACCAAACCAAATTGTCCACGCTGTGGTAACCCTTGTCCGCAATGGCGTCTTTGATCTGCGAATCACTACCTGCAAGAATCGTGTGCGCTTGAGCCTTCACAAGTGTTTCGGAAAACGTGGCCGTGTCTGATTCGTCCGCCTTGTATACCCCCGCAGCCAACACGATGTCGGTGTCAACATCAATCGCATGCTCCGTCTTGTACGCCAGGTGTGTACGACCATCCTTCATCTTCATGATGCGTGCATCGGAATCGGTCGGAGACATCCATTCCTTGTTGGATACCTTCTTTTTCCGCTTCTTGTCGAACTTGCGGATCTCCTCGTCCGTGGGGTCTTCGATACCCTCCTCGGCCATGAGCTTTCGGACATACTCTTTCCAATCGTCACCGGTGTCGCGCCGGACGATGGACTTCATAGCTGCATCCGCTTCGATAAACGTCGAATCGACGGCCACCGATTTACCCTTCAGCAACTTCTTCACTTCCGCGATCGAGAGCACGAAGGTAAAAACGGCTTCGTGAACTTCCAGAGGCAGTCGTTGGCGAATGACCGTGAGCGTCGAATGATCGGGCGTGGGCTGCGTTATGTCGAAGCCCAGAAACGACTGAAGCGACCGGCTGTCGCTGCATCGCCAGGCAATGGCTCGTTGCGAATCGAGCCCTTCAAAGAAGCCGATGAAGAGCATTCGGAAGTAAACACCAGGCGGAACACTCGGTCGGCCACGTCCGTTCGCGTAATGCGGCCTGCAAAGACCCTCGACGAATTCGTCGAACTTTGATTCGTCGAGAAGTCCGTTGAGCTTGCTATAGAACGGATGGCCCGGCGATTTCGGAAGATCGCACGTCGCCACCCAAAGATCCTGCTGATCTCGCTTACGTCGTCCCAATGCCATAAATGACCCTCATCCTTGAGTTCTTGACAGCGACTTCTCGAAAGTCGCTCGCCGCCGCATCTGACCCGAGTATCATACCATGCGTGTCAAGCAGTTTTTCAACAGGCTGCTAACGTCTCTGTGCATCTCGAAGGCATTTTCTAACGCCCGAGACCACCCGCGCTCGCTTATTTTGGTTCGCGGTAGGGCGTAGTGTCCAAATATTCATCCGACGGTAAGAGATTGCTGCGTAGCAGCTCACACGAGGCCTCGCTGCTCGGTACAATCCTTGGATGAACCTTCTTCAGCCGTGGCAACTGCTCTTGGTCGCCCTTGCCGGGTGGATCAACCGCGTAGCGTCCATAAACTTAATTGCTCGGTTCGGGATCGTTGCGAGCAACGACGAAGTAGGAGATAGCCTAAAACTGCGCGATGTGGTCACGGCGTGCCCAGCCACTGCGGTCTCAGAAATCTTGAAGTGTCGATCGCCGCTACGCTGCGTCTCGATAGTAATACCGGAGCATCCCACCGAGCCGTTCACGGCATGCGATTGAATCCTCGGTCAAGCCAATTTGGTGCCGAGGATCGATCAACCGATTCTCCAAGCCTTGATGGTTCCGCTCGTGATGATAATGCTCCATGAACTCGCGGATCGCGTTCCAAAGCGACCGCTCGCCGAAGAAGATCATCTGGTTCAAGCAGCATTCCTTAATCGTTCGAACGAACCGTTCTGCATACGCGTTCAGATTCGGAGATCGCGGCGGAAGACGAACTGGCTTGACCCCTTCCTGTTTCAAGTACTCACGAAACTCGTCGGTGAATATCGAATCGCGGTCCATGATCAAGTAGCGCGTGCCCAGAAGAAACCCATCGATCGGGTTCGTAAGATTTCTCGCAATCTGCTTGATCCAGATCCGGTGAGGATTCGGCGTCACGCCAGCAACATGCACGCGTCGACTTGAGAGCTTGATGAAGAAAAGGGTGTAGTACCGAACCAGCCCATTCCTGGTCCACACTTCCGTCGTGAAGAGATCAACAGCGGCGATACAGTCCCAATGCGATTTCAAGAACGTCGACCATGGCATTCGTTTGGAGCGTTCCGGAGCTGGCTCGATGCCGTGCTCTTTGAGAATGTTGCGAACCGTTTCACGGGCCACCACATGGCCGAGGTTGAACAGCGCACCCATGATCGTCGTGTAGCCCCAGCTCGGATTCTCCCGTGCCATGCGGACCGTGAGCTTGGCAATCTCCTCCTTGACGGGTGGGCGACCCGGTCCGCGCCTCTTGCTATAGTCCCATTTCTGAGCGACGAGTTTGCGATGCCAGGCCAGAATGGTGTCCGGCGTGACGATCGACGCGACCTCCCGTAGAACTTTTCGGCCCAGGACCTTGCCTTTGACCGCGAGGCGCCTGCGTTCATCGTCGGTGAACCGAATCCGCTTACCCTTGAGCTTGTTCTTCAGGATCCGGTTCTCCTCCTGGATGTAGGCGATCACGTCCTGCTGCTGCCGGTTGATCCAGCCAGCCAGCGTCACCAAGAGTAGTTGCCATGGTTGAAATACGTTCATGAACGCGATTCTACACGAAGAAACGCGGAGTCGTAACTCGTTGCGAGTCCGCCATTTAGGCGCGTTTGTATTTTTGGACACTACGCGCAAGAAAGGTTTCCTGCACGAGTTCCTTTGCCGCATGATGGTCTCGGACGCCTGGAAGTGCATAACGAAACAGGTACCCGGCATGATCGTCCACCCACGATTCGAGGATCCCGGCGGGCTCGGACCGCGCCGCTCCCGTTGAGGTGCCCTGCGAGGCACCACCTTCGGTCCTTGCGCTCTTGCCCGCAGCGTGCGTGTCCATGCGGCCGGAACCCGGTTGAAACAGAACCTCAGTCACCCTGGGGCCCCTTTCACGCCACGGCCGGTCATCCTATCGGCGGGGGCTGGCGGCGCTCATGCTCGTGCGACAGCTACATCCACTGTTGGTCGGCGGACAATCGCCTGTAGTTCCGGACCCCGACCGTGTTGACCCGTGCTTCCGCAAGTTCGCGGGGCGTTCCTGCGTTTGGCATGCAATGTGCGAAGGTTTTCGGCTACGAGCGAAGACGGGCGATCCCTGAGCGAGTAGGATCATTGTGGATCGAATCAGGAGGCAAAGCATGGCGTACGACTTTAGGCCTATTTCCGTCAGCGCGGGCTTGAGTGCTCTTCGGGTTTAACAACATGGGTTCCGCAACAGCGACAGGCAGATCAACATCGTGGACGGCAGGCGCGTCGTGTAACGGCTATCGCTCCCTCCTGTTTTTCTGTGGTGCCATATTCTCCATGACGGGCTCCGTGTCGCCGGATGGCCCACCGCCCAAGAACCCCAGTTCGTCTCGCGAAACAGCGCGAATTCGGTTCGCGAGGCTTCCGGTATCCTCTCTGCCACGTTTTGTTCACTTTAATGGCCACCGCCGGGCGTCGCTCCTCCCCGAAGACAACGGCTCGGGCTGTGCATGGGGTGATTACGACGGTGACGGCGACGAGGATTTGTACCTTTGCAACGTCAACGGCCCGCTTCTCATGCGTCCCAGCGCACGTCGTCGCTCGCCGGGCAGTCGACTTTGGCGAAACGATGGTGATGGACGGTTCACGGACGTGACTGAACAGTGCGGACTTGGCGAGTCGCGAATGGATATGGCAGCGCTCTTTGCGGATTTTGACAACGATGGCGACGCTGACTTGCTGGTTACCAGCCTCAACGGTGTGCGGCTGTTTCGAAATGACGCGGGACACTACAGCGATGTGACGAGGGAATCGCGACTCAGCGCGGTCACGGGCTATTGCCTGGGTGCGGCTTGGGGCGACTACGATCAGGACGGGCGGCTGGACCTTTACGTCTGCCGGTACGTAGATTTTCCGATTGACAAGGCGCGGAAGCGTCCCATGGTCGCCGGGCGCCCGGCACCGATGACAACACCAAGCCCCTATCCGCCCCTATCG
>JADFMZ010000009.1 GCA_022563615.1 Planctomycetota bacterium | reverse complement strand
CTGCGGTTTGGGCAGCATCGAGACGGACTTGCTGGTCAACCTGATCCGCCGGCAAGGTGAAGCCGATGTTTTCGGCGCCAAAGTGACCGGGCGTGGTTGCGGTGGTGTTGTCGCTGTTCTGACGCGTGGCACCGACCGGGCCGACGCAGCATTGAAGGCGGCTGCCGAGAAGTACTCCGAGCAAACGGGCCACACGGTTCGTTTCGATCGAGGATCAACGCCCGGCGCGCTCATCGCCGGCGCCGCCCGAGTCTAGCGCCTACCCACTTCGTCTCAGGTCACGCGAAACCGGCGCCCGAGCAGCATGGCCGGAACCAGAAGCGCGCCGATCGACAACCCAGCCACAAGCCCTCGAGCGGACCAGGTCAGACACGCGTCGAAAAGGACGATGGAGAGAACAAATGTCTTGACGGCTTGCTGGACCCTATCCGGAGTTCGCTGGACGACGGCCCGAAAACCTCGATAGCCGATCAGCACAAACAGCAGCGCTACGAGCAAAAGGTACTCATCATGGACGCCGACGACGATGAAGCGCAGGCCCACAAGTCCCGCAACGGCAATACACACGCCCAGCGTCGCGCCGATCAATCGCACACGACTGCTCTTTCCCGCCTCGGTTCGCGCATAGATCGTGACCGATGTGACATAGAGCCACATCAGGCCCAGGGGAAGAATATGGCCCGTCGTCCACACCACGGGTGCAAGACTCATTCCCAGCGACAGGTTCAGCGCGCGACAAAGCCCCATCAGGCCGGGCGCCGCCGGGGTCGATTTCAAGACGCTGTCATAAAGGACGATAGACAACACGAGCAGCAGGGAGATAGCGCCGGCCCGTGCCGAAACGGTGCCTGCCAGGGCAATCCCCATTACCAGCAAGCCGACGGCCAGGCGCAACGCGGTTCGTCGCGCGATGCGACCCGACGGAATCGGTCGCTCGGGTCGTTCCCGCAAATCTCGTTCTGCATCGCACACATCATTCAGCGCAGCGCCACCGGCGTACAAGCACGCAGAGGCCAGGGTAAGGACGAGCAGTAGAAGCCCGTCACGCGCTTGACCGCCCGCGTACAGGTAGCCAGCCACGACGTCGGCAACGGCGATCACAACATTTGGGATTCGGACGAGCCTCAGATAATGGCTTGGCGACGTTCTCACGACGGCATGACA
The DNA here is from genome assembly GCA_022563615.1 of Planctomycetota bacterium. Lineage (GTDB taxonomy): Bacteria > Planctomycetota > Phycisphaerae > UBA1845 > UBA1845 > JADFMZ01. The sequence goes on along the minus strand of JADFMZ010000009.1, from coordinate 20,377 downwards.
CGGGAAAGGTAGTCAAGAGCCTCGCGCCCGGCTGCGTCAGGATCATCCAGGTAGGGATAGAGCTCCACGGTTATCCATCCCTTGTAGTCGGTAGCGCCAATGGCTTCGAGCACGGCGCCCAGGTCGATCGCACCGCGCCCGGGGATCAGATGTTCATGCACGCGCGTGGCGGCGATATCCTCCACGTGGTAGTGGCGCGTCAGTGACGCCAAGCGGCCAACCGTCTCGGGCAAAGGATCCGCCACGCAATAGAAGTGACCAATGTCGAAATTGAGCCCGAACATCGGCGAGTCGATGCGGTCAGCCAGTTCGAGAAATTGATCGGCGTTCTCGATGAGCAGGCCCGGTTCGGGCTCGACCAGCAGTTGCACGCCGACGGCCTCGGCGTGGCTCAGAGCCTCGTTGAGCCCTTTCACAAAGATGTCCAAGGCTTGTTCTCGCGGCACGCCGTCATCGAGCGGCCCGCCCGGTTCCGTCGTAATGCACGGGGCGCCGAGTGAAGCGGCCATCGTTAGTGCATCCATCGTGTGCTGGATCCGTTGTCGCCGAAAGTCGGGATCTGACTCGATCCAGGACGGGTGCCAGAAGTCCTGCACGGCATTCATCATGAACGCGTTGACGTTCGACAGTTGCAGGCCGCGATCGTCCAGACGCCCTCGAATCGCGTCCAAACCGGCCGGAGTCATATCCGAGGGCCAGGCATGGGGCTCATCCGCCATCAACTCCATGCCCTTGAAGCCTACGTCGGCGATGTGGTCGATGGCCTCTCCGGCCGTGCAGCGGCGATAGGCGTTGGAGCTGTAGGCGAATCGCAAGACGTTAGTCAATTCAACCTCCACCCGCATGTCCGACAAGCATCCCCCACTGCGTGAACAGATCCTTTTCTGGCACGTCCATGGGATCTTTGAAGAAATAGGCCAGATGCCGCATCGGGCCCGAAGCGCCGCTACGACACGCAAGGGCAGCCAAGCGGGCCAGATCGATAATCAGCGGCGCCGCCAGCAGCGAGTCGCTGCCGTGCCACGTAAATTGCAGGCTCATCCTGGTTCCAAGGAACCCTTCAAAGTGGATGAAATCCCAGGCGACCTTCCAGTCATCCAGGGAGGGTACATAGTCGATCGAAACGCGCGTCGTCGTCGATTTGCCGAGAATGCTGGATACCGTCTTGTCTTTCGTTCGCATTTTGGCTGCGCGTACTCGCGCGTCGGTGAGGTTGGCGCCGTCGCGGTTGCCGAGAATATTCTGGCCTACCCAGCTCAGCACGGACAGATTGCGCATCGCGAACATCGGGGCCAGCACCGATTTGACGAGCGTTTCGCCGGTCTTGCCATCCCGCCCCATGTAGGGCAGGCCTAGCTGATCGGCCCGCTCTCGAACCGAGGGGATGTCGACGCCCGTCGAAGAGGTAAAATTGATAAACGGGCAACCCGCCTCAAACGCACCAAGGGCATAAAGCGAGCTTGGGGGCAACACGGCCGATCCCGAGCGCGCTAAGGCCCGCTCGAGCTTGCGATACGTGCCGTGTGCTGGGGATCGCGCTATACGGGGCTCAGCCGACGCAACGTGAATCACAATGACGTGATCCAGGCGATGTCGCTTGCGAAACGCGTTGAGGTCGGCAGCAATTCGTTCGATCGCTGCGGCGGGGCTCCGATCCCGTTTGGATCTGCCTGAGTCAGCCAGGGCGTCTACGGCTCGACCGGATCCGCACAAGATGCCGGGCCTGATATTACGCTGAAACGCCCGCAGGCGCGGCGTGGCCAGGCGGATCAAACGCTCGTCGAACAGGCCAGCCCGGGCGTGGGCCCCTTGGACCGCTGCCAGAAGGGTCTCGGATCGGATTTCATGGCCACCGACGATCAACGACCCTGGGTCAACCAGGTCGGCCTTGCGAAAGGGCGGCAGCTCGCTGACCAGGCCGGTGGTCGCAGCGCTCTTCTTGGCCAGTGCGGCAATCCCCAGTGAGGTTGCACTGCCCACGCCGCCACACGCCCCGATTAGCCAAAGACCAACCCGATCCCTTTTCGTTCCCAATGGAGCGTGCTCCCGAACTCGGTGCGTCGTCAACCTCGAACTTGCGAGCCGTTAAGAGCCTATCCCTTAACCCTTGTGGCGCCGGTTTTCAACCGGTGGAACGCACGGGTTACAAACCCGTGCCACACTTATTCGGGATAGGCTCTACGCGGAAGGGCGAAGCTCCCGCTGAGCCGCTCCAACCGGCAGGCACCGTCAAGAGAGTCGGCGTGCCGGGATCCTTGGCCTTCCTTGGCGGTCGTCAACCCGGAACGTACGTGTTGACCGGGCAAGGACCATGATAGGCCACGCCGGCGAGACAGACCAGACCGCGCCTACTACAATGAAAAGACAACCCGAACGTAGGGTGGGTTGCACGGTGCGGGTCAATGCCTGAAGACGGATTCGGTAGAGATATCAACTATCTGCGGCTGTCGCTCATTGACAACTGCAATCTGCGCTGCGTTTACTGCATGCCGATGGAGGGGTTGACCTTTGCGCCGGCGCCGGAGCTTCTAACTCCGGAAGAGTTTGCGACCGTGGCCCGGGCGGCGGCGACGGTGGGGTTCCACAAGATCCGTTTGACCGGCGGGGAGCCGCTGCTTCGCGCCGACCTCGTTGAGATTGTGGAGAAGATCAGCCGGATTGACGGCATCACCGACCTGAGCATGACCACCAATGGTGTACGCCTTCCCCAACTGGCTCATCGCTTGAAAGCAGCCGGGTTGCACCGGGTCAATATTCATCTGGATACACTCGATCGGGACCACCTGAAGCGCGTAATGCGTCTTGGATCGTTCGACGCGATCTGGTCGGGCATTGAAGCGGCCCAGGCTGCGGGCTTGCACCCGATCAAGATCAACGTTGTGGTGGTGCGTGACTACAACGAAGACGACGTGGTGGACATGGCCCGCCTGACGATGGATCGGGACTGGCACGTCCGCTTTATCGAGCTGATGCCGCTGGGCGGAGGGGAGTGTGCTCGCCTGTCATTGGAGCAGTATGTATCCAACACGCAAACGCGCGAACGGATTGAGGAAGTTCTGGGCTGCTTGACGCCGATTCTGTCCCACGACCCCTCGGATGAGGCTCGAAACTATCGGTTGGAGGACGCGCCCGGCGTGGTCGGGTTCATCTCGCCGGTCAGCGAGCCCTACTGCGGCACCTGCAATCGGATGCGCCTGACCGCCGATGGCCAGTTCCATCTCTGTCTGCTCAACGACGACGAGTTGGACGTAAAACGCGCCCTTCGCAACGGCGGTGGGGAGGAAGCCGTCGCGCGAATCCTGCTCAAAGCCATTGCCTTCAAGCCGACCGGGCATCGCCTGAGTCAGGGGCATGCGCCTCAACATCGATCCATGTATCAAACCGGCGGGTAGGTGCGTCCACATTCGCGTTGTGAACCATGCTTTAAGATTAAGACCGTCCAACAAAACGTATTTCGAAGCGCCCACGACACTCCGACGTTCGCGCAGGCTGAAGCCTGCGGCTCGGTTTTGTTAGAAGCTCTAAGTCTTTCGGTCGCGACGAAGTCGGTCCGCCCGTCGGATGCCGGCCTCGTAGAGTTGTTGGAACTCGTCGCCGGTGATCTTCAGCGAAGTGGCGATACGAACGAGCACTTCGCGCTCTTTGGAACTGATCTGCCCGTCGATCCGAGCCTGGGCAACCAATAACTCCAGCGCCGAATGCGCGCGATCCTTTGATGATATGAGGATGTTGTCCGCTATGGAGTCGCCACGCGCGGCGGCTTCGACCATGGCCTCAAACGAAGTCCGACCCACTCCGGCCCGAAGGGCAAGCCCCTCAATGACGCCCTTCTCAGAACGCCGAAGCTCGCCGTCCGCCATCGCCACCGCAATGGCCGCCTTGAGCAATTCCAGATCTTCCGTCGTGCTCATGATCGTATCCCCAGCAATGGACTGACCGCTTGTACCGCAAAGCGTAAGCACCGGCAAGGGCGACTTCGCCACGAGCGGGGTCGGGAAGGCCATTTGCCCGTCTTCCTGCCGACTTGCCTTTATCAATAGACATCCAGGTCACTCCCGGAAACCACGCGGCCTTTATAGAGCCGGGTGATTTCCTCTACCAGTTGCTTCTCGTTGGCTGCTCCCCAGGTAAGCTGGTGATAGAGGATCAGCAGGCCGGGTTTGACCTGATTGGCAATGCGCGCCAGCTCTTCGGTCGATGTGTGAAAGCTGGAGTGATATTGTTTCCAATCCGAGGGGCGTTCCTTGAAGCCGGCCAGCGAATAGACCTCGTGAATCAAAACGTCGCACCCTTTGGCATTTTCGATCAGGCTGGGGCAAGGCGCCGTGTCGCCGGAGATGACAATCGTGCGGTCCGCCGTCTCGAAGCGAAACCCGAAAGCGTGAGCCCATGAACCATGCTTCACTGGAAATGCCCGAACGGTCACGTTTTCGTCGCGGTGGATGATTCCGGGCTTGATCTCATGTACGTTGACTTTGTAACCCACCGTGTTGGCCGGCTCCAGACCTTCCAGGCGCACGCGAATGTCTTCCCGATACGCCTGCAACAGATGATCGGTCATGGAGCCGATGCCTTCCGGTCCATACACCAACAGCGGCGCGTCCCGCCCAAGAACCCACGGAGAGAGGATCAAGTCGGGGTAGCCGATCGTATGATCGGAATGAAGGTGGGTTACAAACAGGTGTTTGAGATTCGCAATTTCCAATGCGGCGGTGCCGAGCAGATACGCGGCGGCGGCGCGTCGAACCACGCCGGGGCCACAATCAACCAGGTAGGGCGTCCCGTTGACCACGATCGCTACGGAAGGGCCAAACCGGTAGGGATCCGCGTTCGGCGTGCCGGTGCCTAGAAGCACTATTTGAGTGCTCTGGACAGTGTCAACGGGGGCGGCGCGGACCGTTTCCACCGGGTGCTGGTCAGCACAGGAAAGCTGCGGCCCCACGAGAAGCAGGGTTGCGAGGAATCTCTTTAGGTTCGACTTGGCCATACTCATGAAACAATGATGATCGAACGATGGCGTTGCATACCAACCTCGCCACATGCGTGGGGAGTTCCCGCCACTATGTCGTGCGAGCCGCGCCGCCGTAGCCCGCCCGCCAATTGCCACGATCGGCGCCGGCTATGGAATGGTAGCCGCGCCCGCTTCAGCAACGAGGTGATCGTCTTCAACCGTACTTCCGGAAACGCCGATCGCGCCGATCACCTCTCCGGCGGCATCGCGAATGGGCACCCCGCCGGGGAAGGTGATGAGCCCGCCGTTGGCGTGCTCGATGTTGTAGAGCGACCCACCGGGCTGCGAGAGCTTTCCGATTTCACCGGTATTCATGTCGAAGAAACGCGCGGTGCGGGCCTTTTTGATGGCAATATCGATCGAACCGAGCCATGCCCCGTCCATACGGGCAAACGCTTTCAGGTTGGCGCCGGCGTCGACAATGGCGATGTTCATCTTGACGCCGACCTCCTTCGATTTTTCAAGCGCGACATTCACGGCGGTCCAAGCCTGCTGCAAACTGAGTTCGGTCATGGTTGACACTCCTGCAAAACGTCCAGCGGTTGGCTGCAACTCGGTTGGCGAGGTTATGTGCGAACGCCGCCCGTTGTCAATACCGGGCGAGACTTGCGGGCGGCAGTGGAAACGGCGTTATCGACCGGGCGGCTACGGGCTACAGCATTTTCATTCATTGTGTATCACCCTTTCGGGGGAATCTCCCGCGAAAAACGGTCGTGGGACTGCTCCAGAAAAATAGAGCTTGCTCTATCGACCGAGTTCCTGGCTCCGTCGGCATGCAGCCAGGATGGCTTCGCAGATGTGCTCATAAACCTTGTTGTGCGTCATGGAGTCCAGGGCGGCCTGAGTCGTGCCGCCGGGAGAGGTCACTTTGTCACGAAGGACGTTCGCCGGTTCGCCCGATTCAAGCATCATGCGGGCGGCTCCGAGGCAGGTTTGCTTGGCCAGGAGGTCCGCCTGTCGGCGCGAGAGCCCGGCTCGTTCCCCTGCGTCCGTCATCGCTTCGACGAAGTAGTAAAAGTAGGCGGGGCCGGTGCCGGACATCGCCGTTACGGCATCCATCTGAGCCTCGTCGTGGATGACCATGGCCCGCCCGCCCGCCTCAAAGATTCGCTGCGCCCGCAGCAGATCCACTTCCTGTGCATGTCGCCCTTTGCATACGCCGGCCATGCCGGCACCCACGTGACTCGCAAGGTTGGGCATGGCTCGGATCACGCGAGCCGAACAACCCGGAAACATCCGCTCGATCGAAGCCGTTGAGACGCCGGCCATGATCGAGACGATCAGATGCTCCGCCCGGACCAGATCTGCAAATCCCCCGCAAACCGTCTGGTACTGTTGAGGCTTCACCGCCAGGATCACGATGTCGCTGTCGGCGACCGCCTCGCGATTGTCGGCCGTAGTCGCAATGTTGAACCGGTCCGCGAAGAGCTTGCGTCGCGCCTCGGAGGGATCTGAAGCGATGATTCGATCCGCGAACAAGAGGGAGTTGCGCAGGATGCCGTGAACGATGCCCTCGGCTGCATTGCCGGCTCCGATCACGCTGATTTCGTATTGCGTCGCCATCGTTTGTGGCGCGTGAGCATACCCTCCGCGATCGCTAGAGCAAGCTCTATTTTTCAGTAGCGGCCCAACGACCGTTTTTTCCGGGAGACTTACCCGAAATGGCGATGCACAGTGATTGAGAACACTGTAGAGCCAAGGATCTGCTACAATGCCGCGATGTTGGATGTTACGGTTGAGGAGGGCGCCGTACTGCTGTCCGTCAAGGTGGTGCCTGGAGCCTCGCGCACGCGTTATCTGGGTGCGTGGCAACGGCACGCCCGCATTGCCGTGGCTGCGCCGGCGGAAAAGGGTAAAGCCAACAAGGCGCTGATCGCCTTTCTGGCCAAACTTTTTCGGGTTCGTAAGGCCGACGTGACCGTGGCGGCAGGCCTGACGTCCGCCGTAAAAAAAATCAGGATCGAGCGGGTCACACCCGACGTGATTCACGCCGCATTGCAAACCGATCGATCCTGATCAAATCCAAACCTGTGGTATGCGAACGTCTACTCGCCGTAGGTGAACAGGCCGGCGATTTTTTCATGTACCTCGATCGTGTTAAAGACGACCAAGGATTGATTGAAAGCATTAATCGTGCCTCGCCCACCTCCGGTGGTCCACGATTCGGGCGCGATCGCTGCTTCGATCAGCTCGCGAAGCTCTTTCAGTTTTGCATCAAGGATTCGTTTGGCCTGCTCGCCGGACCCTTGCTGCTGGGTTCCGCTACTGGAACCGCTGAACACACCCTGTCCGCCGCCGCCTCCGCCGCCGCCCCCTCCGCCACTACGGCTAGCCTGTTGGAGGTCGATGATCGGAGCATCCCGACCAAAGTTGGGAACCTGGAACAGGATGTCGGTTACATCGTAGATCTTGAGCTCCATTTTTCTGCCGAAGTCCTGCTTCGTAGAAATGCGCAAGGTGTTGCCGATGCCCCGGTACGTTACCTCTTCGGACTCGGATAGCTGCCCAAGGGTTTCGTTTAGAACCTCGCCCACCGTCGTGCTGTTGAGCCGCAACGTCACCGGCGTCTCGCGCCCGATGCCCTCCACACCCAACGGGCCCCAACGCGGGACGATATTCACCTTATCCATGCCCTCGTCATGAAGCCAGTCGATGACCTCCTCGAAGGTGGTTTCCACCCAGTCCACTTTGTCAACGCGTTTGTGTAACAATGCCGCCGCCGAATTGGCCCCGGCGCGCACGGCGCGAGGCGCCTTCACGACGGCGTTGCCCGAAAGCGCCGCCATCTGTGCAGATGCAGGCCAAGCCGCTCCAAGCACCAATCCCAACGCTAATGTCAGACAACCCTTTGTCATGAATCCGTTCTCCTGTGTTGCGTCGTGCAGCCGCCAGGCGGGAAGGGGGCTACACGAACCTGCTCTCGTCCAAGCCACGATGGGCTGACCCACCTGGTGGATCGTAGCCCATAATATACGCCAGGCCAAGTATCGGACCGCCAAAAATCTGGAGGCCACCACCGCCGCCGCCTATCCGCCCTTCCTTGTTTTCGGCGAAACAGGCCTTGATCGACACCAACCAGACCCACAACGGGCGTATTCTCCGAAGATTTCCACAATTTTCGACGACCTGTGCGCGAATCTGCAAACCCAAAGCGTGCCCCGCCGAAAGGGCGATCCAATCACGACCCTACCTCAACCCTCTAACCACTCCCGAATCAAGTGACGCAATACAGTTTGCAGCATCGAGCCAGAAACCCGCAGAATCACCGGCGAAGCCACCTTGTCAGCCAAGAACGCGGTCGGATGATCGCCCGGCCATACGCATGTCTTTGGGGTCACGGACAGTCGGTCGGGCCGTCCTCCTGCCCGTGACGCGTTGAAACACAATCAGGAGGAGCAGGACCGCTAGCGCCTGCGGCTCAGATCTGTTGGCGTGTCTGATCGAGCGGGACATGGAACACGGACGGCGGCTGGCGCCACCTCGACTGTCGCCGGCGTTTGGGTCATGTACTGGCCGTCCGCCCACAACTCGCAAGGTTCCGTCGCATCGATTGTGAATCCCTTTGTACGAACGAAACGAACCCGAGCGTTACCGACATGACGACCGCGAAGGATTGTCGGAATCAGCATCAGGGCCTGCAGTCGCGTCATGCCTTCGATGATGCACAAGTCCAGAACGCCGTCGTCGGGGCGAGCGTGTGGAGCGATCGGAACAGCGCCGCCGTAGGATGACGTGTTGGCCGCCGAGGCTAGGAATACCGGTTGTTCGATGCAGCCGAAATCTCCCTGAAGGCGCACTCGTTGGGGTCGGTATCGCTTGAGCACGCGCATCGCCCCGAGCAGATAGGCCGGCGTGCCGGAAAGCCACATGGACGCTTGATCCACATAGCGCGATATTTCGGCGTCTATTCCCGTCGTGACGACGGTGCAGAAATAGCGTCCATTGACGCGGCCGAGGTCCATGGCCCGGGCGGTTTCCGTAAGGAGAATGTCGGCGATTCGGTCTGCGTCCGTAGGGACATTCAGGGCCCGTGCGAAGTCATTGCACCGGCCAGCCGGCGCCAGACCCAACACGGGACAGCTATCACCCAGCGTTGTCCGCAATTCAGCCAGCGCCTGGGCGACCTCCTGCACCGTACCATCCCCACCGCAGGCCACGACGCAGTCAAACCGGCCCGGCTTTGCAGCGACCGCCTCACGCGCGAAGCGCTCCGCATCGCCGGCGGCAGTAGTTTGGGCGACCTCGACGGTTCGATCACATGATTGCCATCGCCGTGATACAAGTTCAGCAGTGCGCAAGGCCCGACCTCGACCCGCAGTTGGGTTGACGATGATAAGCATGGAGCGCCGACTGTTCATCGCCCGCCCCTCAGGCAAGATCGCACATGATGACCGGTGGACAATGAAAGTAACACATTCTCGCTCCCGGCCCCACGAAATCCTTGGCCTGTTCCAGCGCGACCGGCAACGACGAAGCGGGTTCATATCCAAGTCGCCGGGCTGCGAGTTCGCTCGTCGGGTTCACTGAGATAACTTTTCCCACGTGGGCGGCGCCGTGCGCACCCCAGTACCACATGTAGAAAGGATGAACGCCGTGGTAGGCGTATGATGTTCTATACAGATGAATGTAATGTTCGTTTCGCGCATAGGATTCCTCAAAGCGGCGTTCGAGCTCGGCGGGATCACGCGTTTGTGGCAGCAACTCCTCGAAGAAATCGAAATAGGAAGGATGGTGGATCATGTGAAACTTGTTTTCAATCGGATGAAGAAGAATCATCACTCCGCCTTTGCGAATATATGGCCGGTTGCGATAGAAATTGAAGAAATAGCCCAGCGCCAGACTGTGCACCAGTATGGGATTGAGAATGGAGTTGACATTGTAGGGGCCGATCGACGGCAAACCGATGACCGCGATGTCGAACGGTTCCTCCACCCGAACCGCCTGTTGCGCCAGTACATGGTCAAGCGTCTTGGCGTGCACCGCCGCAGTGTCGCCGGCGTGCACGCTGGTCAGGCCGTATGGCGCCGGCAGTGCAGTGTATGCCTTACGGCGTAACCAACCCGGCAACACCTTGAGGCCCATTCGACTGGCGTGGTAGCCAAGATGATCTCCCGCATTCCACCTGTTTTCTCGCTTTTGAAGGAAACCCAGAAGACTATGAAACGTATCTCCGTTCAGCGTCGTCTCGATGGTGAAGATCTTGATATGCTTACGCACCACCTCTCCCATGCGATCGCAGGAACGATGGAATAGGCTTCGCGGTGGATCCATATAGCTGGAGTCGTGCAACATGGTTTGGGCGTTGTGATGGTGTCGAACCGACCGGTAGGTGGCCAAACCCACCGGCACCGACTTGTGTCCGCCGTCCATGGTGGCCAGATTGATGTTGACGTAGATCAGCAGGTCGGACTCGACCGCCCGGCGGTTTAGCTCGACGTCCTCACCCGTTTCGGTCTTTCCCAGGTGGGTGTTGCCTTGGGGATCCTCCGCGTCGTGATTGTACAACCGCGTCGGCCAGAACCTCTTGAAGACCGCTGAACCGACCATGCGTTTGAGCTCCGCCGGCGTGCATCGACGGTGCAAGCAAATGGCGCAGATCAACTCGATGTCGGTGACGCCCGCTTGATCCAGCCGCTCCAGAACAACCTCGATGACGGTCTGTCGGATGTCCGGTCTAGCCATTCGCGGCAGCGGCAGTGAGATATCATCAAAGGCAATCGTCACCTTCATGCCCGCACGCAGATGTGCGTCCAGGGGTTCCGCGCCCTCGGGATGATCGAGCGCGTCAGCGACGGCCGCCCTGGAATCGGCCAGCGGCGGCAACGCCGGATTTGGATAAATCACCGTCGTGCCCTCGGGCAGTCGGTGCCTTTCGTAACCTTCGCCACGGTGAAACAGAAACGGCGGGTCCGCGTCCGTCACGATGTGAATATTCGGGCAACCGTTTCCGTCAGACATCAGATATCCAGCCACGCTATGACTGCAAGGCAAACACCGTCTTGACGGTGCGACTTCGACCCGTATCCAGCGCAGCCGACATGGCTGCGCGAAACTCCGTTAGAGGATAAGGCTCGCCGACCAACGACGACAGCCTGGACCCCCACGAGGACATCAACTCCATCGCAATCGCAAAGGTATCGCGCACGCCGTCGGGACTGCGTTCCGGACCGTAGGCGTACGCGGCGCGGATCGTAAGCTCTTGGTACCACAGCGGCGTCCAGTCCACTCCCCGAGGGAAACCCGGCATGCCGACCAGGACAAAGGTGCCGCCGCTGCGCGTAAACCGCAGGCCGTCGTCGATCGTCTGCGACGAGGCCACACAGTCGAACGTCACGTCCGCCCCGCCCATGACCAGAGGCTTGCCAAGCTCTCCTTTCAATACTTCGGCCTGTAGCTTTTCTGCCCATTGGGCGTACCGTTCCTTCACGGGGCCATTCGCGTTGAGCACCTCCTGGGCGCCCAGCGCCAAGGCATGTTGCCTTTGATGTTCATGCTTGGCAACCGCCAGAATACGGCCTCGGCATCCAATCGCCCGCAGGGCTGCAATCGTCAGGAGTCCGATGGCGCCGCAGCCAAGAACCAGAACGGTATCGTCCGGGCCGGGCGAGACCCGCATCGCACCATGCAGGGCGCACGCGAACGGTTCGATCAGAACGGCGGCGACGTCGGGCACGCTATCGGGAACCTTGTAGACTTGAGATTGATGAGCCACGAGCGATTCGCCGAACGCCCCGCCCGTGTCCCGACAATAGCCCGTTTGGATTCCAGCCGACAGATCACCACGTGTCACGTTGCGGCATAGGGCGTCTTTCCCGTCGCGACAAGCGTCGCACGGCGGGTCCAGGCCACGCACCTTGCATCCCAGCGCGGGATGCACCACGACGCGGTCGCCGATGGTGACGGCCGACACGTCAGGCCCGACCTCCGTGATCGTTCCGACCACTTCATGCCCCATGACGAACGGCATCGACGTTACAGGCGCGAGATAAGGGCTCCCGGTCGCGCAGAGGGTGGCCAGATCCGACCCGCAGATTCCTGACAGCTTCGGCGCGATGCGAACCCACTGGGGCGTGGGCAACTTCGGCGGCGCGATTTCCTCCAATCGAAGCGGCGCATAGCCGGCTAAACGCCGACGACCGATCCGAGAGCCGAAAGCTCTCTGCAGGGCATAGCGCAAGACGCTCTTGCGGAAGACCAGCGCCTTCATGGATGGTTCGTCTCGCCGACGCCAACGGTCCACCGATGGATCGGCCAGCCGCGCGCCTCGGCAATCGCCGCCAGCCGGCGGTCGGGGTTGACGGCCTGTGGATGCCCCACGGCTTCGAGCATGGCCAGATCGGACACGCTGTCCCCGTACGCATAGGATTGTTGCAAATCAATCCCACGCTCTCGGGCAAGACGACGAACCCGCTCGGCTTTTTCGTCGCGGGCGATCGGAGGGCCATCGAGCTTTCCCGTGAAACAACCGTTGGTTTCGATCAACTTCACGGCTATGAGATCGTCCGCGCCGAGGTCGCTGGCGAAGGGCTCCATGACGTACGCCATCGCCCCGGTCACCAGGACGATACGGCGACCGGCCCGGCGATGCTCCGCCACGCAATCGGAAGCCTGAACGAACCGCCGAGGAACGATCACGTCGCGATAGCAATCGGGCGCTCGGGCCTTGACCTCGTCCACGCGCACGTCGGCGTAGCTCCGGTAGAACGCGATGTTGAACGCGCTGCGATCGATCCGATCCACAGCCAGGTAATACAGGCACTTGAGGAGGAAGGCGGCATGCCACAACGGCCTAATCCAGGCAGACATCTGCCGGCGCCGAAAGTAAACGTAGTAATGTACAATCGTGGTGCGGGCTAAGGTGCCGTCCACGTCGAAGAAAGCCGCGGTGCGCATCCCCTCCGCATCGCCGGTCATGCCCGCGACGCCTCAACGGAAAGCCGTACGACCGTCTGTTGAACCTGGGAGGTCAAGGTTCCGAACGCGGCATAGTGATCCGTAATATCCGCAAAGGCCGGCGGATGGATCGGCTTGCCGAATGTCACAGTGATGACACCAGCATGGGCGAAACGCCGGCCTTTCGGAAGAAGATCGTACGCCCGATCGATATGGACCGGGACGATCGGCGCTTGACGTTCGACGGCCAACAACGCCACGCCGATCTTGAACGCCTGAATCCGTCCGTCAATCGATCGCGTGCCCTCTGGAAAGACCAATAGGCCGTCCCCACGGCAAAGCGCCTGCCCGCAGCGTCGAAGGCCCGCGACACCGCTGGAATGGCGATCGACCGCGATCCCGTCCAGCATTCCACCGAACATCAGCCGCCGAAAAGGAGTGTTGAAGAAGTAGTCTTCCGCCGCCGCGACCCAGACCCGGCGCGCCCCGCCCACAGCGGTCAGAACCGCCGGCGTATCCAGGTGCGAGCTATGGTTGGGCGCCAGAATGAACGGCCCTCGGATGGGAATGTTCTCCACTCCCCGGGCTCGCACCCGTACATAGGTCTTCATCAGGACGTTGACCGTTCCGCGCACCAGCCAGCGCATGGGGATCAACGAGACCGGCAACGCGTCGTCGAGGGAGGCTGCACTCGTGTCGCGGTCCAGACGTTGCTGCCACATCTGAGTCGACCGCGCGGGGCCGGCCACAGCACGCCGATCCCCGATCGCCCGCAACAGATCGGCGACGCGCGTGATCTTCGCCCCCGTTTCGTCATCGATCCGCATCGCAAACCGCGCCTCGACCGCGCCCAATACTTCGAGCTTGCCGATACTGTCGATTCCCAGATCCAACAGTAAATGCATGTCGGAATGAATCGAATCGGGAGATTCCTTGGAATGATTTGCCAGGATATGTCTCACCGAGGAGAACGCCGCCGCATTATGCACGTCTTTCTGTGAGCGGTCGGCGCCTGTCTCCGCTCGGCGCCGGACCGATTCGCTGTCGTCGTCGGCCCCTTCGCAGCAGACGATTTCGCGGATCAACCCTCGTTTGGCCTTGAGCGTGGAGGTCTTGGGCAGTTCCCGGTCCCAAAAATGAAACCGCGATATACGCTGATGGGAGGGCACGGACTCCGATAGTGACTCCGCCGCGAGGCGAATTTCGCGCTCCATCGACGACCGATCCATCTCCGGCGCAGCCTCAGGGTCGATGACCGCAACGGCATGCACCACATCGCCCGGTCCGTCGTCCGAGGGCATGCCGAATACGCAAAACTCTCGCGTGTAGGGCAAGCTCCGATACGCCCACTCCACCTCGTCGGGGTACACGTTTCTGCCGGCTGCGGTCACAATCAAATCCTTCGTACGTCCGGTCAGGAATAGATACCCCTCTGCATCCAACCGGCCGAGGTCTCCGGTCCGAAACCACCCATCCACGAGAACTTCCTCCGTGGCTTTGGGGTTCTTTAAGTAGCCCGACATGATCGTGGACCCCTGCGCCCAAACCTCGCCGACGCCCTCCGAGTTCTTGTTGCGCAGTTCGAGCGTAATATTGGGAAGAGCCGGTCCCGCCGAACCTCGGCGTCTCCGGTGCGGCGGGTTGACCGTCAGAACCGGCGAGGTTTCCGTCAAGCCATACCCCTCGCAGACGCCAAACCCCATGCGCTCGAATGTGTCGAACAATTCCGGGTCGAGACGCGATCCGCCGCAAACAAACATCTGCAGCCGCCCGCCGAACCTGCGATGCACCGCACCGAACAGGCGGCGCCCGAGACGCCACCCCGTCAAGTCCGACGCGATCCCGAGCATGCGAAACAACCCCCGCTTCATCATGCCAGCCTCAGCCAGGTTGGATTCGATGGCTTGATGGAAGAGTTGGAGCAACCGGGGAACCACCAGCATCTTGGTCGTGCCGGTAGCCTGCATCGCCGCAAGGATCTCCGGGCCGTTGAGCCGATCCACATAGGTCACCGTCGCGCCACTAAGGATCGGAACACAAAAACCGGCCGTAAACTCAAACGCGTGGTACATCGGCAGCACAGACAGCAACTCGTCCGATTCACTTACTTTGTGGACGGCTAGCAAAGCCTTGGCATTGGCGATGAGGTTGGCATGCGTAAGTTGAACCGCCTTGGGAGACACTGTTGTTCCAGAGGTGAACAGAATCGACGCCACGGTCTGATCGCTGCATGAAACCGGGTCCGGAAGCTGGTCGCGCGACGCACCGGGTCGCGGGATGAACGGATCGCGTAGGACAACCAGTGCCGCGTCGTCCTGACCTCGGCAGCGGGAGAGCCCCTCAACGGTGGCCGGCCCTGCGCACATCATCTTCGCATCGGTGAACCGCGCCGCCGACCATGCCTCTTCAGGCGCAAGCTGCGGGTCAAGGGGAACCGCGGTCAAACCGGCGCGCATGGCCGCCAGGTAGGTCAAAGCCCACTCAGGCCCACTCTCGGCGCAGATAGCCACCCGATCTCCAGGAACCATGCCCTGTTCAGCAAACCGCAGCATGATCGACCCGGTCGCAGCCAGCGCCTGTTCGTAGCTGTAGCGAAGCCAGCGTCCTCGCCGGCGGATCTGGAACGCCGGTTTGCAGCCGAAAATCTGGGACGACTGTTGGAATAGATCGAACAATGTCGCGCCGCGTCGAAGAACCGGTCCTGCGTTGCGCCGCGGCGCTGCCGAGGACGCCGCGCGAGGAGGAGCGGTGGCGTCCGACCCTTTGGTCAACGCAAAGCGGCGCAATCCGGGAATATGCCGGTTGACGATGTAGTCCTCCCAGTCGATCGTCTCCACGTCGAATGGAAACGCCGCCCGGTCGTCGGGATGAAGGCGCAACGCGGCGGCCTGAAGCGCGTCGTCCGCGAAGGTGCAATCCAGGTGGGTATAGGGGGAGTAGATGCGGGCAAAGTAGATCAGTTGCTCGACCTGACGCGAGAGCGCCGACAGCTTGCGTGCCCGGCGCCCGACGATCCCCAAGGTCTTCAAGAGGCTTTGATATCGGGCCAGCTTGCGCCGCTTCGACTTCCACCGTTCAAGGTAAGCATCGAGATCAGCCAGGCGAATGTCGCCGGCGCGGATGGCGCGCCCGGAGTCGTCGTACATCGGCCGAACGGTAAACGCCTTCACCAAAGACTCACGAAGGGCGCTGAGGCGAAACGGGTTTCGTCCACTCGAAGCACAATGGTACACCGAAACGCCGTCGCGACGCTCCAACCCCGCGGGCAGTGTCGCGATCATGCCGTTGGCTACAAAGTCCACGGGGATCAGGTCGATCGCCAGTTCGCCCCGCCCCGGAAATTGGTTTATCTTCCCACGGCCGTAGGCCATAATGATTGGGTCCGCCATGCGAAGCCCGTCGATCCACCCCGGCACCGGTTCATCGAAACTGCCCTCGATGATCGCGGGGCGAAAAATGACCAGTGGAACGTCGCCACGGCTCTGCAAGAGAACCTGTTCACCGATCCATTTGGTGAAGGTATAGGTGTCGTTCCATCCGTGAGCGCGGGCGCGGCGCATGCCGGCCTCCACCAGTTCCCGGCGACAGACCTCTGAATCCGCGGCAAAACGGTGACGCAATTCGCTCGCCTCCGCCATGATCGTTTCGATCAGGCCTTCGGGATCAAACGCGCCGGTTTGAGCGATTCGCGGCAGAGATTCCCGCGCACGCTCCGGAGCGCTGAAGTCCTCTAACACCACGCCCTTCCTCACCCCGCACACGTAGCACGTCGAGACGTGCATCATCGGGATGTTGCCGCAGTCTCGCGCGAAATTAAGCAGGCGCTGAGGCCCTCGGGAATTGAGCTGGATGGCCAGATCAATGAGCTCGTCAAACGTGACCGTCGCCGCGCTGTTGACCACCAGCGTGATGCGCTGGGTCAGCGCCCGGTACTGCTCGCGGTCGAGCCCGAAGTGGTCCTTGGTCAAGTCCCCAGCCACGACGTGGATTCGCTCCTCGCACAGTCGCGTGAACCCCTCCCCGACCAGTGCCCGCAGCCGGTCAAAAACGCTGGAGCCAAGAACTTCCTGCCACACGCGTTGCCGTGGCGGCGTGCCGTCCGATTTGGGTCGCACCAACAGGTGAATTCCACCGATGGTGTCTACGGTGCGCAACAGCTTCTCGACGAACACCTTGGCCAACAGACCGGTGGACCCGGTGATCAGAATGTGCTCGCCGGCGAGTCGATCGCAAATGCGTTGAGATTGAGTAAACGCCTGGTCCAGCACCCGAGAAGCTCTCCTTGACGAAAAACCAGACCGAGGGGCGCCACCTGCGCCCCAGGCGCGGGATCTCGCCCACCCGCGCCGACTCCGAGGTCATCCCGACCGGCCCGGTTCGTTCGCCGGTCCTAGAACGCAACATCTTCGTCACCCAGGCGGAAAATAGCAACAAACCGACCGAGTTACCCACGATCATGGCGCCGCTGCCCCGGTGAGGCCGGGCTTGATCTTGTTCGGGTTTTCCTCTCCAATCTCCCCTGTCCTTGTAGTTTGGGTGTACTGAGGAGTCTCTAATGGTGCCCTACAGGTTGAAGGTTACATTGCTGATGGCCGTCGTCGCAGCGGGCACCGCCGGGCACGCGGCTGCGGGCCAGCCACTGGTCAACGAACGCGAGCTGCGCGACGTCGGATTGACGCAGTTTTGGGAGGCCAGGCTGCCGCTGAAAGACGGGGAGTCCATTCGCCAAGCGCACCTCGTAGACGAAGCGCTCTACGTCATTACGACCGCCGGCCGCATCTTCTCCCTGACCGCCGACATCGGCTTGCTCCGCTGGGGCGCGGACGTCACCGCACCGGACCATAAGATCCATGCGCCAGTGCACCTGCGTTCGGCGGACGGTTCCGGCCCGGTCGTCGTTCCAACAGCCAATGAAATGTTCGTTTTCGATCGTTACAACGGAACGTTGCTGACGCGTTTCAAGATTCCCTTCATGGCCGGCGGCCCCGCCGTCGCCAGCGAATCGGCGCTGTTCCTGGGAGGTCTCGACGGGCGGTTTTATTGTTTCCAGCTCGATCGAAGACGCTGGCTTAGGCCGGTCAAGCTTTGGGACGTGATGGCTGGTGGACCCGTGACCGCGGCGCCCCTGCTGCTCGGGCGGGAAACGCTCCTCTTCGCGTCGCAGGCCGGCGTGGTCTTCGCGTGTTCGGCTTCGGACAAGACCTTGCTGTGGACCTACCGAACCGGCGCCCCCATCGTGGCCGACCTCGCGGCCGATGCCGGCGCCGTATACGTGGCGGGAAGCGACCGATCCTTGTACAGGCTCGACCTGGCTACGGGGGTCGCGCAGTGGCGCGTGCGTTTCCCCCGGCCTTTGGCTCTCGGTCCGGCGGTCGCCGCACACACGGTTTACCAGTCGTGCGAAGGCCACGGGCTGGTCGCTGTCGACTCCGACACCGGCACGGTGAAATGGCGTCATCCCAACGGCCTGAAACTGGCGGCTCATGCCCGCGCCGGCGATGTCTTGTTCACCACGGATCGTCGGCTCGAAGTGGTCGACCACGAGACGGGCGAGAGTCGGGGAAGCATCCAGATTCCAACGACCATCGATGTCGTCACCAACACGCGCAACGACGCGGTGTATGTATTGGCCGGTGGCAACGGAGTGGTTTGTCTGCGACTCGACGACACGCCCTACTTGCGACGCCAGCAGGTGATTGCAGCACGCCGACAGCTAAACCTTCCACCCGGCGCGATTTCCGACCATCGCAAAACCGAAAAAATTTAACGGTCGGATACGACGGACCCGCTGGCCGACGACCCACTGCGAAGCCGGCGCGATCTGCCTCAGTAGCGCCGCGTTCCATGAGTGCTGCGACGACGATTCCCCCCGAGCCGCAGGCTTCAGCCTGCGCGACGTCACGATTCCCTCTGGCCACGGTTTACCTTCACAGGTTCGCGCAGGCTAAAGCTTGCGGTTCAGATCGTGCTGGAACTGATGAACCACGCCATCAAACATCGCAGGTGACATCCTCTCTTGTGCGGAGTAACATGGCGGCATGTCGAAGCCGAAGATTCGACGCGCGCTGATCAGCGTCTACGACAAGACCGGCATCGTGGACTTTGCCCGCGCGCTGGTCGAGGAGTTCGGTATCGAGATCATCTCCACCGGCGGCACAGCCGCGCTCCTGAAAGAAAACGACATCCCCGTCACGCTGGTCGAAGAGATCACCGGCTTTCCTGAAATGCTGGACGGGCGAGTCAAAACGCTTCACCCCAAGATTCACGCCGCTATTTTAGCCGACCGCGACAATCCCGATCACATGCGGCAGCTCAAGGAGCAGGGCATCGAGCCGATCGACATGGTCGTGGTCAACCTCTATCCGTTTGAAAAAACCGTGGCTGATCCGAACTGCACCTTCGAGCAGGCGATCGAGATGATCGACATCGGCGGCCCCTGCCTCCTCCGCGCCGCGGCGAAGAACCACAAGCATGTTGCCCTAGTGCCTCAAACTGTGCCCTATGAATGGGTGCTGGAGAAGCTGCGAAACTACTCAGACGAGTGCCATCGGCGCGACTTGCACGAAACGGGGGCGTGGGATGCATTTTGCAGCACCGCCCACTACGACAGCAAAGTTGCAATGTGGATCAAGCGCAACGAACAGGATGGATTGCCGGACGTTCGCTTCCTCGAACTTTGGAGTCGGGGACAACTCCGCTATGGCGAAAACCCTCATCAGCACGGGGAAGTTGCCGCCTGGCAAGGAAGAATCTCCGCGGAATCTGATCTTTTGTGCTCCAAGGTGGAATCAGATTCTGACACGGTTTTGTCCTTCAACAACTATGCAGACGGCCATGCTGCGCTGGAACTGTGCAAGGAGTTGACAAGGGATTTGTGTGGCACCGGTTTGCAACCGGTGAAAAAGAAACCCGACCAGAGATTCAAACCGCTCGAGGGAAACCGTTTCACGCGTCGCAACCTGCCGCATATCCAAACGCCCGGGAGGACGTACTTCGTAACTTTCCGTCTTAGCAAGCCCAGTGCCTTATCGGATCAGGAAAGAGATATTGTGCTGGGCGCCTGCCGGCATTGGGACCGGGAGAAACTCGATCTCCATGCCGTCGTTGTCATGCCGGACCACGTACATTTACTGCTCACTCCTCTTGAACAAGGGCCGGAGCGGTGGGTGACACTAGGTGAGATCGTGCACTCGATCAAGCGGCATGCGGCTCGGAAGATCAACGAATTACGGGGTAGGACCGGCCCACTTTGGCAGGACGAATACTTCGAACGGATCATTCGGAATGAGAAGGAATACGAGGAAACATGGAACTACATTGCCAACAATCCTATCAAGAACAATCTCGCTAAAGCGGATGAGTACAGGTGGTTCTGGGATGATTCGCGCCGGGAAGAGCTATCAGAGAATCATACGACCAATACAATCCAAGCTCACCGGTTGAAAACCGGTGCCACACGGACTTCTGTGGCCT
>JADFMZ010000216.1 GCA_022563615.1 Planctomycetota bacterium | reverse complement strand
TGTACACCGTCGCGTTGCGCTTGAACCGCTGTTTCGACCAGAACGCCAATCCGCTTTCGGAAAGGTCATGCATCGAAATCGTCCGCACGTCGCCCGTTTGGGACGAGTCGGTGGTCAACTCGAGGCGAAGGCCGTTCCTAACTCGTGGGGTTGCCCGTTTCCCGGAGTAGGAGTCGGGCATCCCGGACTCCTCGGCAATGCGCATCAGGCGTTTGACCTCTAGCTCGTTACCGATGGCTGCTGTCATGGATTGCGTCATGTGAACCCTCCTATCCCCGACCGTGCCCGCGACCGCGCCCGCCGCGACCGTTTCCACCGCCGTTACCGCGTCCCCGACCGTTTCCCCGGCCACCTCCGGCGTTTCCGCCCCCGTTACCATTGCCGTTACCGTTTCCCTTTGCCCCGCTGGCGCCGGCTCCGCCGTCTTCACCCCCTGAACTTCCACTGCCGGCGCCGGAATCGCCGGCACTACGGTTGCTGTCGCCGGTCGCGTCGGCCAGTTCCATTGCGACATTCTCGACCATTCCGGTAAAGGTCTCGCCGAACATCATCGTGGCGGCCACAAGTCCGATGATGATCACCGCGCCGATCGTCGCGTATTCAGTCGACGTGACGGCGGTCTCGTGCGCGCAGAGCCGTCGGATGTTTCTCCGCGTGGTGTGGGCTGGTTTCTTGAACACGACTCGGCTTCCTTCGCTTCCCGGCAGCAGCGGCAACATGCCGCAGCATCGTCTTCACCTGGTAATCCGTCCAACTATCTTTGTCCGACGCAGGCGCCGCGCGCTTTCCCTCACTCTCCGCGCGATACGCCGCTTATCGGGCGTCCATGAGCCGGTTCTATCAATTCCCGAAGCGATCAATGAGTGGAAGAAGTGCCGTCACACGCATGGCGGAAAGAACAGGTGTGCGTGTAAAGGGCATCAGGTCTCATGGGACGCCTCCCGAACAAAGTGCCTAGGGTTCATTCCCTGGACTAGTGAACCGGGTTGTCCGGCTTCCTAGGCGGCGCGACAATCCATGGTTTGCATGGACTCAACGCTTTGCGTCCCAACCTTACGATCGGTTTGCCCTTTGGGATGTATCTCAAGGCTACGATTCCCAAACCGGCCGTGCAAATTGGGGCGAATCAACTTATCCGATTATCCGTTGGGGCGTGGCGGCAGAACATGCCAGGGATCGTATTCTCGGACACGGGTCTGATCGTTTGGTAGATCATGCGTTCCAATCCACCTTACAGGCGCAGAACGCAAAATCGTTCCGTCCTTCACGGTGCGCGTAATGTATTCTTTACGGCGGATAAGGACTTGGTTCCCCGGATGGCTCTGAGAAAAGGTAACCCGCATGAAAGATAACGAAAAACAAGCGTCTGGTGGGTCCAACAATCGTCGGCGGACCCGCATCATCAACCCGGATTTTCAGTGGAAGTACGCCTTCACGATCGCCCTTACCGTATTTTTGGTTTCTTCGATCATCAGTGCCGTGTTGTATGGTGTGCTGCACCACCAGGCGCGTATGCGCGTGATCCACCCGGAAACCTATACGACCAACATTGCGACGACGATTCTCTTTTTCTCGCTGGGGATTTCGGCGGTCGCATCCGGCGGTGTCGCCCTCTGGTTCATTCTGATCACGCATCGCATCTGCGGCCCTCTCTTCGTGTTGGATCGTTATTTCCGTGAGCTGGCCCAGGGCCGGCTGCCGACGGTTCGCGCGCTACGCCGTAAAGATGAGTTCAAGAGCCTGCTCCATTCGTTTTCCGGCGCGGTCGATTCGCTCAAGGAAAGAAAACAGGCTGAGGTTGCCACGCTCAACGAAATGGTTGACGTAGCCAGGAACGGGTTGAATCGTGACGACGGTCAGCGTGAGGCTCTGGAGTCCATTGCCACCCGGCTTGAGGTCTGGCGCCGTGAGGCGTCGCAGTGCCTCGGCGAAAAGGTCGATGAATCAGCATCTACCGCCGAGGATGGAGCGGGATCACCGCGTCAACGGCAAGAGGCCTGTGCGTCGGCCGGCGTATGACTGTGCAGCGACCCGATTGGAACCTGTCCCAGGCGTGAACGGGGTTAGGTTCTTGAACAAAGTTCACCGCCGTTTCGCGCGCCGCGGGGTAGGGCAAAGATAGTCCTTGCGCTTCCTCCGGAGCACGGCCGCTAGGTCAGTCTGCGATCTTGAAGAGCGAGACGCCGATGACGTGTTCGTGGCCGCTCTGGATTTCAGCAAGAACCGCCTCGCTTACGGGCCGATCCAGCTTGATGTGAGCGCACGCCGCTTCTGCGCCTTCACAGATGACGTTTTCCATTTCCTCGACGTTCACGCCGGCGCGGCGGATGACGTCCAGGGCATGCGCCAGTACGCCCGGTCGATTCTGATGGCGCACCACCACGAGATGTCGGGCCGGTGATCTCTCACACAGATTGACGCAATGGTCGACCCGTCCGGTGCGAAGATAGTGGAGCACGATCCTGACGGCCTCGGCGCCGATGGCCTTCTGGGCCTGGTCGGTTGAAGCGCCGATATGATGCGTTCCATAGACCAAACCGTCGGCTTTGATGATTCGGTCGTTGAAGTCGCCCGCGCCCGAGCCGGGCTCATCGGGATAGACGTCGAGCCCGACGCGCAAACTTCTTTCTTGAATGGCGTTGGCCAAGGCCTTGTAGTCCAGCACCTCGGCCCGCGACGTATTGATGACGTAGCTGCCCGGCTGGAGTCGGTTCAAGATGCTTTCGTCGATCAGGTGTTTGGTCTGTGGAGTGGAGGCCAGATGGATCGTCAGAATGTCGCACCGGGAGGCCAATTCGGAAAGATCTTCGCACCGAACCAGCCCCCATTGAGCCGCTCGATCTGCGGTGAGCGATCGGCTCCAGGCGATCACGTGCATCTCGAATGCTCGGGCGCGCTCGGCTACGGCTTGGCCAATTCGCCCCAATCCAACAATGCCAAGCGTTCGACCCTTCAGCCCTCGGGCGCGAGCGTATTCCTTCTTGTTCCAGCGCCCTTGGCGCAGGTCTTCGACGTTCTCGCAGACTCGGCGATCCAGCCCGAGAATCAGCGCAAAGGTCAGTTCCGCCACGGCGACAGCGTTCTTGCCCGGGCAGTTGGCCACCAGGATGCTGCGCAGAGAGGCCGCGCGGGTATCAATCGTGTTGACCCCGGCGCCGGCGCGGACGACGAGGTTTAGGCGGCTGGCGGCGGAAAGCATTGGTTCCGTCACGCGTGTGCTTCGCACGATCAGGACGGTGCATCCGGTGCGCTGGATCGCATCCCGCAGGGCGTCTGAGGCCAGCGTGGGCTCATAGACGACTTCGCAGCCGTGGCGCTGTAGATCCTCAATTCCCCGCTCCTCAAAACGATCAGCAATGAGTACGTTCATAGTGGGTCTTTTCCAAAACGATCATCCCAAGAGTCCAACGAGGGTGAACTCACGAACCCACTTTCTCGCAACCGGTCTGTACCGTCAAGGGCGAGGCCCCGAATGACCTGCTTTCGATCGTTGCCAAAGCTGCGACACGAAGGTACAACTGTGATTGTATTCGCGTGTATAAGAAGGGCCGGCAATCGGTCCCGTTGCAACATCCTGGCGGCTGCGTGATGTCGTTTTCGCGCACCCCCAGGCCATCTTGGGAGCACTTTCGTGTCTTGGATCCCGATGCTGATAGGATTCATCTGCCATTTCGCGACCCTGTTGCAGTCGCCCGGTGATGAATCAAGGAACTCCGACCTCCTAGACATCCACGAAGCAAGCCAGCCCGAATCGACGCAATCTACGCATCAGGGGCAACTTCTGAAGTGCCGTGAGGGCGTCCTGGACCCCCAAGCCCGTCCGCCGGACCGTCGCCGATGGGTGGAGCTTCTGTTTTCCTACGACGGCGCCGCCGCCCATTCGTTGGTCGTCGAGCTGATGCACATGGACGCGAGGCCGGAAGTGCAGCGGACGATTTGTGGCGTGATACGCGATCTCGGGCGGGCATCGCCCGGGCGGCTCCACCTCGACTTTGTGGATCCGTTGATTGTCCTGCTCGGCGCGGAAGAACCTGGGCTTCGCACGGCGGCGGCCCTGGCGCTGGCTGAGCTTCGAATCGGCAACGTGCCCGCAAGACTCGGTTCCATTGCCGCAGACGGCGATCAACCCTTGGCCAAGCGGCTTGCCGCAATCCACGCGCTCTCCACGAACACGCATCGGCGCGACGTCGTCGAGCAACTGATCAACCTGCTGGGCTGCAAAACTTCGGAAGTGGTGGCCCGGGCAACCGCCGGTCTGAAGCCGGCCGCCTTGGAATCCTTCGGTTCCGACGTTGGGCGTTGGCGCTCCTGGTGGGTCCGGCAGTCGCAGCTTGGCCAGGAGCAATGGCTGGCCGGGCAATTGAAGATCTACCGGCAGCGCAACCGTCTGCTGGCTGACAGGTTCCGCGCGTATCAGGAACAAGCCACAGCGGGGCATGTTGCGATGACCGACCAGCTTCGCGCGTTTCAACAGGAGTTGTTCCGTGCGGAAAGCGCCGAGTTGCGTTCCGGCAGGCTCGTGGAGTGGCTTGGGGCGCCGCTGCCGGCCGTGCAGTTGACGGCGCTGGCGATCATCAAGGCCCGCATTGCGGATGAGGGGAAACGCCCCGAGGGTGAAGTGTTGGCAGCCTTGTTGCGTTTGCTGGGGAATCCTTCACCCGCCACGCGACGCGAGGCGTTGCTGATCGTCCAGAACCTGAACGATCCTGATGTGGTCACTGCCGTTCTGGCGCAGTTGGAGGTCGAAACTGATCTTGCGACGCGCTTGACCATTCTCACCGCGATCGGCAAACTCAACGTCCCGCAGGCCGTGCCAGCGTTGATCCGTGAGATCGGCGGTGCCTCCTCCCCGGAGTGCATTCGCGAGGCTGCCATAGCCTTGGGCAAGATCGCCAGCCAGACCGATGTGTCCGAAACCGTTCACGATTCAGTAGCCCTCTTGAAAGACCGCTACCACTCTGCCGCAGCCGAGGATGGATCCCTTCGGGCGGCGCTGGTGACGGCGATGGCTGGCGTAGCCGACGCCTCATTTGCCGCTGAACTTCTGGACGCCGTGGAACAAGACGATCCGACGATCCTGCAACCGGCCATTCGAGGTCTTCGGGCGATTGGCAACCGATCCAAGCTGCCTCGATTTCGCACGCTCATGCAGCATTCGGACGCCCGCGTACGACTGGCGGCCATTGCT
The DNA here is from genome assembly GCA_022563615.1 of Planctomycetota bacterium. Lineage (GTDB taxonomy): Bacteria > Planctomycetota > Phycisphaerae > UBA1845 > UBA1845 > JADFMZ01. The sequence goes on along the minus strand of JADFMZ010000216.1, from coordinate 677 downwards.
GCGATTACCGAGTTGGGGCACGAGGAGGCCGACCTGGAAAGTTTATGGACTCGGCTCAAGCCGACCATCGAACCCAATCGTCTGGTGCGCGACGCAGCCTGGCGGGGATACAAGGCCCTTCTCAGCCGACACTCGATCCAGGACCGCATCCAGGGAGCGGAGCGATTGCGCGACCTGCCTGACCTCGAAATCGCCTACCTTACGGAACTGGCCGACAGCTTGTCGGCGGGCAACGGGCAATCATCAGCCCTTGAAGAGGTTCAAGAACGCTTGGCCCTCGTACTGACCGGGCAGCGCAAGTACGCGGAAGCGATTCCCTACTTGCGTCAACGCTACGATCTCTTGCAAGACCGCCAAGACCCGGGAGCTTCCGCTGAAGGATTGCGCTGGCTCGACGCGGTGTTGCGTGCATCGGATCCCCAGGATGTGCCCGAAGTGTTGGCTCGATTGACCCTAGCCTCTAAGACGGCGGCGGAGCGAGAGCGGATACTTGATGTCGTCTCGCAGTGTCTTGCCGATCCGGCTGTACTCGCAGATATGGGGCGAGCCGCACGGTTGCTCGATGCCTTGGAATCAGTGGACACGCAGGCGTTGGGAGGGCAATGGCCCGATCTCTTGGGTCGAGCGAGGGAAGCCCTGCGGTCGGCGGATGAATCCTCCCCACAACGACCGGCGCC